>JAKFXJ010000138.1 GCA_021731425.1 Limnohabitans sp.
ATGGCACCGGGCAAGCCCATCGTCAAGACCAAAATCACACGAAAACCTGCAGGCAGGAAAATCCAGTTGATGCCTGCGCTGTACTTAAACGATGAAAAAATCCATTCGTTGAATACAAAAAAGGACACAAACAAAACAGCACACGTCACGGCCAACGCTGCTTGTTCAGCCAGATGACGAAACGGCACGGTCATGCAAGCTTGTTTTCGTTGGCCTGTTGCATGGATTGTCCCAGGTGCTGGAAGAAGTCCAGCGTGCGTTGGGTCGGAATCAGGAATTTGGCGCGTCGGTCACCCTCAAGATTGAGGGTGCTGAGCATGTCTTTTTCGCGCAGGCGTGTGATGCGTTTGTGCAAGGTGGCCGGAGAGCCCAACGCGGCCAAGCTGATGGCTTCACGAACCGTCATGGGCCGGTTTTCGTACCAGCGCAGCACCACAGACTCCAACAAGGCTTGCTCGTTGGCATCCATTTCTTGTCCGTCGGGCAGGGCTTGAACCACCTTGGCCAACTGCAAAAAACGCAGGTAAGCGGATATGAAAGGAGTTTGGTTTTTGTCCATAAATTCAATTTTATCGAATTATTTGTGCTATTCGAACCCCTATCAAATTCTTAGATTTGATGACCGGCCAACCTCACTGCGCCGTGATTTTTCGCTCCCGAATGATGCGGCCCCAGGTGGCGGTTTCCTTGGCCATGTAGCGGGCCAGATCGTCACGCGAGCCAGGCATCGGGACCAGGCCGTGCTTGTTCAGTTGGTCCACCACATCGGGGGCTGACAAAACCTTGACCAGTTCCACATTCCAGCGGTCCAGCACGGGGGTGGGCACTTTGGCGGAGGCCACAAAGGCGTACCAGTTGGTGGCGCTGAAACCCGGGTAGCCCGACTCGGCAATGGTCGGGATGTTGGGCAAGCCGCCCAAGCGCTGAGTGCCGGTACTGGCCAGAGGAATCACCTTGCCCGCCTCGATGTGGGGTGCCGCTGTAGCAAAAGTGGCATACCAGGCGGCCACGCGGCCACCCAGCAAGTCTTGCAGGGCCGCGGCACCGCCTTTGTAGGGCACATGCAGCGTGTCGATTTTGGCCATGTCGTTGAGCAATTCCCCAGCCAGGTGGGATGCCGAGCCTGGGCCTGTGGAGGCGAAATCGAGCTTGCCGGGATTTTTCTTCGCGGCAGCGATGAACTCTGCAAATGTCTTGATGCCCGTGCCCGGGTGCACCACCAGCACGTTCGGAAAGTTCACCGCCATGGTCAAGGGCGCCAGGTCTTTCACCGGGTCGTAGGGCAGCTTCATCATGTTGGGGGCAATGGTCAGCGGCCCGACCGAGCCAAACAGCAGTACGCTGCCGTCCGCTGGGCCTGTGGCGGTGTATTGGTGCGCAATGTTGCCGCCAGCCCCCGCCTTGTTTTCAACCGTGACAGCGATGCCCAGGTTTTCGCCCAATTTTTTGGCAATGATGCGAGCACCTGTGTCAGCCGCTCCGCCGGGCACAAAACCCACGACAATGCTGATGGTTTTTTTAGGCGGAAATTCTTGCGCTTGGGCTTGGCCCATGGGGATGGCCAAAGTGGCCCCGAGCACAAGGCCCAACAAGACTTGACGACGATCACCGCGGGACTCAAGGGTGTTTCTGGGCATGGTGTTGACCTCCAATAAATGAATGATTCAAGGCTAGCACTTTTGGCGAGGCTGAGCAGTCACCTGTGGCAATGGCAATGCGGACTCCTGCACGACAGGCGATAAGAAGCGCCGGGGGTAAGCTTAGAAAACTTTCAGGAGACAAAGATGACACACAAAATGGCCATCATTGGCCTGGGCATCATGGGCCGCCGGATGCTGGAGAACGCTTTGCAGCACCCCGCCTTCGAGGTTTGTGGCGTTTGGGACCCTTCGCCCGCCTCTGTGGCCAAAACGCGGGAGATGGCGCCTCAGGTGCCTGTTGCAGCCCATGCACAAGCGGCCATGGCTGGGGCCGATGTGGTGTACCTGGCTTGCCCGCCAGGCCCGCGCAAAACTTATGCCTTGCAGGCCGCAGCGGCCGGGCAGGGCGTGTTCATGGAAAAACCCCTGGGCACCGACAACGCGCAAAGCCGTGATTTGGTGGCCCAACTGCGCCAAGCGCGTTTGCCGGGCGTGGTCAACTTCACCCAGGCCGCGTCGCGGGGCTTTGAAGAACTGAACCGCGCCATCGCGGCGGGTGAAACGGGTGAACTGCTCGGCATCGACATCGTGGTGAATTACCCCGCTTGGCCCCGCGCCTGGCAAAAAGAGGCCGACTGGCTGCGCATGCGCGATGAGGGTGGCTACACCCGCGAAGTGATCTCGCATTTCCTGTTTTTAGCCGGACGATTTTTGGGACCACTGACCTTGCAGCAAGCCTTGCCGCGCTACCCGCAAGACCCCACCTTGTGCGAGCTGGACATGCTGGCCCGATTGACCACCGCCGATGGCAAACCCGTGACCGTCATGGCCACCACCGGCGGCCAGCAGCCCGACCGCCAAGAAGTCACCGTGCGCGGCAGCCGCATGAACCACCAGTTCAGGGAGTTTTACCAACTGTGGCGCTCAGACGGCGGCCCCTGGGTGGAGGCGCTGGACTGGCGCACCGAAGACCCGCGCACCAGCGCACTGCAGCGTCAGTTGACGGAGGTGGATTTGTGGCTATGCGGGCAACCGCACAAATTGGCCACCGCCGAAGAGGCGTTGGCGGTGCAGGAGTTGGTGGAGGCGATGTTGGTGGGCAAAAGCTGAAGGGTCTGCCCCATGCAAAACGCCCCTTGAGAGGGGCGTTTTGCGTTGTGTCTGGCGGAAGCGGTGTCCGCCATATTCAAATCTTAATGTTCTTCCTTGTTGACGTAAGGTATTGAAAATATTGTAATTATTTTAGAAAGCTGTACAAAGCGATACAGTATGATGCACAATTATCCACCACTTATTGGTGGACTTAATGGTGGACCGATATGGCTGGTAAGCTGACTGAACTGAAGTGCAAATCACTGCTCAGAACCCCTGGCAAGTACGGTGATGGCGATGGGCTGCAGTTTGTTGTTGGTCCGAACCAGAGTGCCAAATGGGTGTTGCGATACACAGCCGAAGGCAAGCGTCATGAGATGGGGCTCGGATCCTATCCTCGAGTCGGACTACGAAATGCCAGAGACCAAGCTACGGCACACGCCAATGAAATCCGGCAGGGCAAGAACCCTATATTTGAGCGAGTTGCAAAAAAAGCCGCTATTGGAGTACCTACTTTCGGTGAGTGTGCTTCCCAATACATCGCCAACCAGCGCAATGGTTGGAATAACTCCAAGCACGCTCAGCAATGGACCAACACCATTGAACAGTATTGCAAACCTATTCTGACCAAACCAGTCGATAAAGTCTCGAGAGAAGACGTTCTCGACGTTCTGTTGCCTATTTGGGTAAACATCAATGAAACTGCATCTAGATTGCGTGGCCGTATTGAGAAAGTTCTGGGGTATGCGATAGCGGCCAGATACCGCACAGATGCGAATCCAGCCAGCTACAAGGGCGGTCTTGAGTACTTACTCCCTAAGGTCAAGCGATTTGTCAAACATCAGCCATCACTGCCTTGGAGTGAGATGCCGGAGTTCTGGTCGGATTTGCGGTCTAAGAAGGGTATAGCTAAGGATGCGCTCTTATTTCTGATTCTGACTGCTGCAAGAAGCGGTGAGGTCCGGGGCATGACATGGCAGGAAGTGAACATTGAAAATGCTATTTGGACTGTTCCTGGTCATCGAATGAAGCTCAAGGTCACGCATACGGTTCCGTTGAGTCCGGCAGCCATCGAAATACTCAAGTCGCAAAACTTTGGCAGCCCTGATGATTACGTTTTCTGTCTGCGACCCAACACCCCACTTTCAGATATGACGTTGTCAGCCGTAATCAAAAGGCTGAACAAGTCAAAAGAGGAACAGAGTAAAAAAAGCTATCAAGACCTCGACGGAAGGAATGCAAGTCCACACGGGTTTAGGTCGAGCTTCCGAATGTGGGCCGCTGAGGCATCAAGCTATCCAAGAGACGTTGCTGAATTTGCACTTGCCCACAAACTACCTGATGAAATTGAAGCAGCCTACCAACGCAGCACCTTATTTATGAAGCGAGTGGAGCTGATGAATGACTGGGGGGGGGTTGTCACTGCTAGTAAGTGACACCTATGCGCGTGCGAGATGAACCTGCCCCTGTTTGACGTACCGCTTAGCCACTTCATTATGCGGCCTTCAATTGCTGTGCCGCGTCCCAGCGTTTTTCAAACTGCATCGGACT
>JAKFXJ010000191.1 GCA_021731425.1 Limnohabitans sp.
AATCAGCGGGGGCACGTAGTTGAAGGCATTGAATAAACTGTAAGGGGCCAAATTGAGCACGCCGCTGTTGCTGCGGCTCGACACCCAGCCAATGGGGCGCGGACCCACGATGGCGTTGAACGGATCGTGTTTGAGGCCGTGGCCCAAGTGGGGTTCGTAAAAATGCGTCATGCGTGGACTTTAAAGTGAGGTCAGGTTTAATCCAGTCATGTGAATGACAAAGCGACGCTTGACCTGTGGCGTGGGTGGGGCTGGCTTTGGGCCTGGGTACTCGGTCAAGGGGCTGGCGCTGAAGCGTCGTCATGCCAACTGATCCACTGCAGGCCCGGTACCCGAGAAAACTCGCGCACATTGCGCGTGATGAGTGTGGCCTGATGGCGCATGGCGGTGGCCGCGATCAAAGTGTCGTGTGGGCCGATGGGTGTACCGGCTGCCTCCAAAGCGATGCGAATTTTGGCGGCCTGCAAGGCGCATTCCTCATCAAAGGGAAGCATTTGCAGGGGGCGAAGAAATTGGGCCAAGGCGGCCAAACGAGGTTCGGCCGCTTCTTGGGGTAAGCGCATGAGTCCGTAGCGCAACTCGTAAACCACAATGGCTGGAACGCCCAGTGAGCCTGGCCTCACCGCTTGCAGGCGCGGCACCACCTGCGGGTCGCCTCTGAAGTAGTAGCTGATGGTGTTGCTGTCAAGGATCAACATGGTCAGCCATCAAAAAATCAGGCGCGGCACATCGCCAGGCTGGGTGTGGGGAGCAGATTCCTGCAAGGGAAAGTCCGCGAAACGACCCGCCAGCGCCAGGCAGTCCTGCGGCCAATCGTGCGCCGCATACGTGCGGATGATGTCCGCCACCCATCGGCTCTTGGACACCCCATTGGCTTTGGCGGCTTCATCGACCAAAGTTTGCGTGGCATCGTCCAAATACAGCGTGATTTGTGCCATGTTCGACTCCTGCATGGAAAAGTATGTGTGGAAGTATATGTGCTTCGCCTCTGGTCGACAACTCAGATGGGTCGGGAGTGCGCAAATCGCTTGCCCAAGCCGTCGATCTGGGTGGGTTTCAACCCGTCACCATCGACCTGTCTGAACGCTGGGTCCAAAGGGAAGTAAAACTGCTAAATTCCACGCACCCAAATTTGTTTGACTGTGCGACACCGAGTGAACTCTGTGCCGACAACCCTTGGAGTCCCATGGCCTTGAACTCTCCCCAGCGCCTCGATGCCCAGGCCTTGAAAGATTTGGCCCAGGCGGCATCCCCTAAGTCATGCCAATGTGCCTTGGGGCCCTGTTCCGGATGGGAGAGTGTGACGGAAGACCGCTGGCCGGCACCCAAGTTGACGGTCGTGGGCAGTCTTCGTGTAGACACCGCCGAGGGTGAACCTGTGCAGGGCGGTGAGCCTACGTTTGAAGAGTTCCATCCTCAGGGTACGCGTTACGAGAGTGCACTGGCGCCCATAGCACCGCAATTTTTCCCCTACAACCGCTGCGATGTTTTTTCTTGCAGCCGCTGCGAGCGCGTGCTGCTCAGATACACCGAGTTTGGGGGCTACTACGTTGACCACCGGGTCCGCGCACTGAACGCAGATTTGGTGGTCGATGCGCCGCTACCGGATGCGGCGGCTTGAAGTCAGTCGGGTTTGATGCCGTTTTCGCGCACCACTTTGGCCCAAGTGTCGATCTGGCCATCGATGAAGGTTTTGGCCTTCTCAACACTGCCCCCTGAGATTTCAATGCCCTGAGCCACCAGGCGTTTGGAGACATCCGGGTTGGCCAGCGCCTTGTTAAGCTCTTCGTTCATGCGGCGGATGATGTCAGGTGGCGTTTTGGATGGGGCCAAAAGCGCCCACCAAGCGGGTGCTTCGAATCCTGCAAAGCCCGCTTCGGCAATGGTCGGCACGTCCGGAAACTCGGCCACACGTTTGGCCGATGTGACGGCCAGGGGCCTCAAGCGCTTGCTGTCGATGTGCGGTTTGTTCAAAAAGACGGTGGCCATGGACAGGGGAATGTGCCCCGCAATGGCGTCGTTCATCAAAGGGCCACCCCCTTTGAATGGGACATGGTTGAATTCCATGCCACCACTTTTGCCCAATAAAGACATGGCCAAATGCGCCAGGCTGCCATTGCCGATGGAGCCGTAGGCGACGTTCTTCTTGGCCTTGGCTGCGGCCACCACATCGCCGAATGTTTTGTACTCGGTGTTGACGTGTGTGGTCAGCATCATGGCCGAGGTGCCCACCAGCACCAGAGGGGTCAGGTCCTTTTTGCTGTCGTAGGGCATGTTGGGCATCAGGCTTTGGTTGACGCCATGGGTGTCAAACACCACCGCAAAGGTGTAACCATCGGCAGGAGCGCTGAGCACGCTGGCCGTACCAATCACACCCGAGGCACCGCCTTTGTTTTCAACCACCACGCTTTGGCCCAGTTGCTGAGACAGGGGGCCCGACAAAATGCGGGCCACTTGGTCCACCGATCCGCCGGGCGGAAACACGGCCACCAATTTGATGGGTTGTTTGGTGGGCCAGGCTTGCGCCCAAGTGGCCATGGGCAGGCCGACAGCCAAGAGTGCGCCCGTGAGGCACGCCGTGCGTTTGATCCAAGAGACGGTCATGGGAATTCCTTTTTGATCGATCACCAAAGTATGTTCTGGATGCCGATTTTTCTCTTCAGCGTATTCCCTTAAGCCACGAGTACTTAGGGCATCAGGGCGGTCTTCACCCCGCCGTGATTTACCCCCAAACCCCGTGCTCAAAGGTGTGGATAAGTCCTTGAACAAGTGCGCCAAGCCGCATCCTGTCTGGTGTCGCGGCGTGTGCTTAAAAATAAGGCAGTGCCAGGCTCTTGCCTTGAGCCTGGCGAAGGGCATGATTGCGGCTATTCTTCTCGCTTGTCTTCGTTCTTTTCTTGCGCCTGCGCGTCCCTCACTGCATGCCTGCATCCTCCATTTCGCCCGGCTTCATTGCCCTGCACAGCCACCGCTCTGAGGTGCTGGCCAACACCCTGACGGGCTGGTTGCGCACGCACCCTTTGCTACCGCTCGAGAGCGAAGTGGTGCTGGTGCAGAGCAACGGCATGGCCGAGTGGATCAAGATCGAGCTGGCCCGTCAGGGCGGCGTGTGCGCCGCCACGCGGGTGGAGCTGCCTTCGCGCTTTTTGTGGCGCACTTACCGGCAGGTGCTGGGCGCGGCCAACGTGCCGCCCGACTCACCGCTCGACAAACTGCCCATGACCTGGCGGCTGATGGCCTTGCTGCCGGGGTGTCTGCAAGACCCGGTGTTCCAGCCCGTGGCGGGCTTTTTGCGCGGCGACGAGCCCGACCGCCTGCTGCAACTGGCCAGCCGACTGGCCGACCTGTTTGACCAGTACCAAATCTACCGACCCGACTGGCTGCAAGACTGGGCCGCCGGGCGCAACGTGTTGCGCAAGGCCGCTGGCCATGATGAGCTGGGCGAAGACCAGCTTTGGCAGGCCGAACTCTGGCGCCGTGTGCTCGCCACTTTGGATGACAGCCAACGCCAGGCCACCCGCCCGGCGCTGCATGCGCGGGCGCTGGCGCACCTGCAGTCGGGCCTGCCGCTGGCCAGCCCCGTGGCGCGTCGCGTGTCGGTGTTTGGCATGAGCCACATGCCGGGGCAGCTGCTGGAGATGCTGGCGGCACTGGCCGCGCACAGCCAGGTGCTGCTGGCCGTGCCCAACCCTTGTCAGTACCACTGGGGCGACATCATCGACGGGCGCGAATGGCTGCAGGCCGAGCGCCGTCGTCACGCCTACCGGGGCGAGGCATTGGCTGGCTTGCCGCTGGCGCAGATGCATTTGCACGCGCCCACGCTCTTGGCCGCTTGGGGGCGGCAGGGGGGCGACTTCATTCGCCAGCTCGACGCTTTTGACGACCTGCAGGCGGCCCAGCAAGTCACGCAGTGGCCGCGCTTGGACTTTTTTGACGATGTGCCCGGTGAAGACGGCACGCGTTTGCTCGCGCAGTTGCAGCGCCGCATCCGGGACCTGGAGCCGTCGAGCGGCGGCACCCCAGCCCAGTCTTTGCGCAAGGACGACGCTTCAGTCACCTTCAGCGTGGCGCACAGCCCGGTGCGCGAACTCGAGGTGCTGCACGACCAGTTGCTGCAGTGGTTCCACACCTCGCCCGAGCCTTTGTCGCCGCGCGACGTGGTGGTCATGGTGCCCGACATCGAAGTCATGGCCCCGGCGATCCGCGCCGTGTTTGGTCAATACAAGCGCAGCGATGCGCGCTTAATTCCGTATGAAACCGACG
>JAKFXJ010000314.1 GCA_021731425.1 Limnohabitans sp.
TGGTGCTGCTCAAGCTGGTCAGCCAGGGCGTCAGCATTTTGTACATCTCGCACAAGCTGCACGAAATCCGGGCGCTGTGCAGCGCCTGCACGGTTCTGCGTGGCGGCAAGGTCACGGGCGTGTGTGACCCGCGTGAAGAGTCCAACGCCTCGCTCAGCCGCTTGATGATCGGGGCCGAGCCTCCGGCTTTACAGCATGTGGCGCGTGCGCCGGGCGAAGTGGTGCTGTCGGTGCAGGGCCTGAGCCTCACGCGGCAAGACCCGTTTGGTGTGGACCTCGACGGCATCAGCCTGCAGGTGCGGGCGGGCGAAGTGGTGGGCCTAGCCGGGGTGTCGGGAAATGGCCAAAAGGAATTGATGTGGGCACTGTCGGGTGAGGACACCCGGGCGGGCGTGCAGTGTGGTGCGGCCACCGTGAGTTTGGCCGGTCAGCCGGTCGCGGCTTTGGGGCCGGTGCCGCGCAGGGAAATGGGCCTGCACTTTGTGCCCGAAGAGCGGCTGGGGCGCGGCGCTGTGCCGTCCCTGAGCCTGTCGCAAAACCTCTTGCTCACGCGCAGCGAGGCCGTGGGCGCGGGCGGTTGGGTGCGCATGGGGGCGCTGGCCGATCAGGCCCGCGGCATCATCGAGCGATTCAAGGTCAAGGCCTCGGGGCCCGATGCCGCAGCGCAATCGCTGTCGGGCGGTAATTTGCAAAAGTTCATCGTGGGGCGCGAGATCAGCGCGAACCCGAAGCTGCTCATCGTCTCGCAACCCACTTGGGGCGTAGACGTAGGCGCGGCGGCGCAGATTCGCGCCGAGATTTTGGCGCTGCGCGACGCGGGTTGCGCGGTGCTGGTGGTGAGTGAGGAGTTGGAAGAGTTGTTCGAGTTGTCGGATCGATTGCATGTGATCGCCAAGGGGCGCCTGTCGCCTTCGGTGGTGCGGGGCGAAGCCACGGTAGAGCGCATTGGCGAGTGGATGAGCGGCTTGTGGCCCGTCTCCAAGAACAACAAGGCTCAGGAGGCGCAACATGCTGCGGCTTGAACCCCGTCCCCAGGCCTCGCGCCTGTGGACTTATGCCTCGCCACTGCTGGCGCTGGTGCTCACCGTGCTGCTGGGTGTGGTGCTGTTCATGGCGCTGGGCAAAGACCCGGTGCGTGGTCTGCAGATGTTCTTTTGGGAACCCATCAAAACCAGCTACGCGCTGGGCGAGTTGATGGTCAAGGCCACGCCGCTTTTGGTCATTGCTTTGGGTTTGTCGGTGTGCTTTCGCTCCAATGTGTGGAACATTGGCGCGGAAGGGCAGTTTGTCATTGGCGCGGTGTTCGCCGGGGGCGTGGCCTTGTTGGCCGACAAAGACACGGGGCGCTGGATCGTGCTGGCGGTGCTGCTGGCGGGTGTGCTGGGTGGCATGGTCTGGGCGGGCATCACGGCGCTGCTGCGCGACCGTTTTAATGCCAGTGAGATTTTGGTCAGCCTGATGCTGGTGTACGTGGCCGACATGGTGCTGAGCTATCTGGTTTATGGCCCCTGGAAAGACCCAGCGGGTTTCAATTTCCCGCAGTCCAAAACCTTTGAGGCGGTCACGCAGATCCCGCGTTTGATGGACGGCTCGCGCGTCAGTGTGGGCCTGTTGTTGGCGTTGGTCGGGGCTGGTTTGCTGTGGGTGTTTTTGTTCCGCACCCGTGCTGGTTTTGCCCAGCAGGTGGGGGGGCTGGCCCCGGCGGCTGCGCGTTATGCGGGCTTTTCTTCGCGCAAAGCACTCTGGGTGGCTTTGCTCACTTCGGGCGGCGCGGCGGGTCTGGCAGGCGCTTTGGAGGTGGCCGGGCCGATTGGCCAACTGACCCCCTATGTGCCTGCGGGTTATGGTTTTGCCGCGATCATTGTGGCCTTTGTCGGGCGCTTGCACCCGGCGGGCATGGTGCTGTCGGCCGTGCTGATGAGCATGTTCTACATCGGGGGCGAGCTGGCTCAATCGCGCTTGGGGCTGCCCAAGTCGATCACCGGCGTGTTCCAGGGTTTGCTGCTGTTTTGTTTGTTGGCGTGTGACACGCTGGTGGCTTACCGCTTGCGCTGGGTGGCTGCTAAGAAAGGAGGCGTGTGATGGAGTCGTATGCATTGCTGATCGCAGCCACCCTGAATGCGGGTACGGTGCTGGCCATTGCCGCCTTGGGTTTGCTGATCAATGAAAAAGCGGGTGTGGTGAACCTGGGCGCCGAGGGCATGATGCTGTGTGCGGCCATCGCGGGCTTTGCCTGTGTGGTGCACACCGGCAACGACTGGCTGGGTTTTGCGGCCGGTATGGGCGCGGGCGCGGTGTTGGCGGCTATCTTTGGTCTGCTGGTCATCTGGCTGGGCACCAACCAATACGCCACGGGCCTGGCGCTGAGCCTGTTTGGTGTGGGTTTTTCAGCCTTTGTGGGCATTGGCTATGTGAAAGAAAAGCTGCCGGACCGGCTCCATTTTGCGGTGCCTTATTTGGCCGACATTCCGCTGGTGGGCCCCGCCTTGTTCAAGCAGCATCCGCTCGTTTATGGGGCGATGGCGCTGGTCTTGGCCCTGATTTGGTTCCTGTACAAAAGCCGCACCGGATTGGTGCTGCGGGCGGTGGGCGAGTCGCCCGCCTCGGCACATGCTTTGGGCTACCCCGTTCGCCGCATCCGTTTGGCGGCGGTGGTGGCAGGGGGCGCACTGTGCGGCCTGGCCGGGGCTTACATCTCGGTGATCTACACCCCGCTGTGGGTCGAGGGCATGGTGGCGGGCAAGGGCTGGATTGCCCTGGCACTGACCACCTTTGCCACTTGGCGTCCGGCACGGGTCTTGCTGGGTGCTTACCTGTTTGGTGGTGTGACCATGCTTCAGTTCCATTTGCAAGGCGTGGGCGTGCAAGTGCCCAGCCAGTTGCTCACGGCGCTGCCCTACATCGCCACCATCGTGGTGCTGGCCCTGATCTCGCGCAATCCGACCTGGATTCGCGTGAACATGCCGGCCTCGTTGGGTAAGCCCTTTTATCCCGGTTCATAATTGCTTTTTTCCAACCCCTGTAACCCTGTTCAAAAAGGACCTGACATGACAGACATCTCCAAGCGCTCCATCGTCAAGATGGTGGCCCTGACCGCTGTGGCCGCCGCCGCACTGGTTGGCTGTGGCAAAAAAGAAGAAGCCCCCAAGGCTGAAGCCCCAGCTGCTGCGCCCGCCAAGGCCGAGCCGCTGAAGATCGCGTTTGCTTATGTGGGACCTGTGGGCGACGGCGGCTGGACCTTTGCGCACGACAATGGCCGCAAGGAAATCGAAAAAGCTTTTGGCGACAAAGTCGTCACCAGTTTCGTGGAAAAAGTGCCAGAAAGCGCTGACGCCGAGCGCGTGATCCGCGACATGGCCGCCCAAGGCAACAAGCTGATTTTTGGTACCACTTTTGGTTACATGGAGCCCATGCTCAAAGTGGCCGCTGACAACAAGGGCGTGAAGTTCGAGCACGCCACGGGCTACAAGACCGCCGAGAACATGCGCACTTACGACAGCCGCACCTACGAAGGCGCATACATGGCTGGCGTGATTGCGGGCAAGATGACCAAGACCAACACCCTGGGTGTGGTCGCCTCCATCCCAATCCCTGAGGTGGTGCGCAACATCAACAGCTTCACCATGGGCGCGCAGTCGGTCAACCCCAAGATCAAGACCAAGGTGGTCTGGGTGAACGAGTGGTTCAACCCACCGAAAGAAACCGAAGCCGCCACCTCGCTGATCAACGGCGGCGTGGACGTGCTGATGCAAAACACCGATTCGTCGGCTGTGCTGCAGACCGCCGAAAAAATGGGCAAGCGTGCTTTCGGTTGGGACTCCGACATGACCGCCTACGGCCCCAAGGCCCACCTGGGTTCGGCTGTGATCAACTGGGGTCCTTACTACGTCAAGGCCGTGGGTGAAGCCCTCGAAGGCAAGTGGGGCACTGGCCAAAGCTGGTGGGGCGTGAAAGAAGGCGCGATCGACATGGTCAACGTGGCCGCTGACGTGCCAGAAGACACCAAGAAGAAAATCGACGAGATCAAATCAGGTTTGAAAGCCGGTACCTTCTCCATCTGGAAAGGCCCGATCGTGGACCAAGCCGGTAAAGAAGTTCTGGCCAAAGATGCTGTCGCTGACGACAAGTTCCTGGGTGGTGTGATGTTCTACGTCAAGGGCGTGGAAGGCAAGATCCCCGGTAAGTGATGGGAAATCCGCAGGGCCTGTTGCTTCCTAGTTTATCGGGAG
>JAKFXJ010000146.1 GCA_021731425.1 Limnohabitans sp.
CCCTGGCGCGTTTGTATGGCGAGCCCTTGTTCGCCATGCCCAGCGACCTGTACATCCCGCCAGATGCGCTGGAGGTGTTTCTGGAGGCTTTTGAAGGCCCGCTGGACTTGCTGCTGTACCTGATCCGCAAGCAAAACTTCAACATTCTCGACATTCCCATGGCGGGCGTGACACGCCAGTACCTGAGTTATGTGGATGAAATCCGCCAGCGCAACCTGGAGCTGGCCGCCGAATACCTGCTCATGGCGGCCATGCTCATCGAGATCAAGTCGCGCATGCTGCTGCCCCCGAAAAAAGTGGCTGAGGGCGAAGAGGCCGAAGACCCGCGGGCCGAGTTGGTGCGCCGTCTGCTCGAATACGAGCAGATGAAAATGGCTTCGATGCAGTTGAATGTGATCCCGCAATACGGCCGCGATTTTTTACAGGCCCAGGTGTTCATCGAGCAAAGTCTGCAACCGCGCTTTCCCGATGTCAGCATGGACGAGCTGCAAATGGCTTGGCGCGACATCCTCAAACGCGCCAACCTGGTGCAGCACCACAAGATCAGCCGCGAAGAGCTCAGCGTGCGCGAGCACATGAGCATCGTGCTCAAGCACTTGCAAGGGCGCAAGTTTGTGGAGTTTGAACACCTGTTCGACCCGAGTCTTGGCGTGCCGGTGCTGGTGGTCACCTTCATCGCCTTGCTGGAGTTGGCCAAAGAAACCCTGATCGAGATCACCCAGGCCGAGGCCTTTGCGCCGATTTACGTTCGCCTGGCCTACACCCCCAACTGATCAATCCGTCAGTGGCTGCGACCGCTGCGGAACATGCCGTGGGTTTTGCGGCTGAGCACACCTTGCGCGGCCAGCTTGTTCATCGAGGGGCTGGCGTGCGCGTGGGTGATGGCCATGCCCAAAGCATCGGCCGCGTCTTGCCGGGGCAACACCGGCAACTGCAGCAAACGCTTGACCATTTCCTGGATCTGCGATTTGGCGGCGCGACCGTGCCCGGTGACCGATTGCTTCATTTGCAAAGCGGTGTATTCGGCCACCGGCAAGTCACACGACACCAAAGCCGTGACCGCACAGCCCCGGGCTTGGCCCAGCAGCAAGGTCGCTTGCGGGTTGACGTTGACAAACACGATCTCGACCGCAGCCACATCGGGCTGGTAACGCGCGGTGATTTCACGCACACCGTCGTAGATGATTTTCAATCGGGCAGGCAGGTTGCCCATCTCACCGCGTGTGGTCTCGATCACGCCGCTGGCCACGTACTGCAGGCGCGAGCCGGTGATGTCGATCACACCAAAGCCCGTGGTTTGCAAGCCGGGATCGATCCCCAAAATGCGAATGCTGGCTGGCGCCGGGGTGCTCAGGCTCATGGCAACACCACGTCGTTCATACGGGCCATGATGGTCTCTGCTCGCCGCGTGAGATAAGCCGATTGCGGCAGCTTTTCAAAATAACGCGGACGCGGCAGCATGACCGCCAGCCGAGAGGCCTCCCAGGCATTCAGACGCGCGGCGCTTTTGCGAAAGTAGTGCTGCGCCGCTGCTTCGGCACCGAACACGCCCTCTCCCCACTCCACGCTGTTGAGGTAAATCTCCAAAATGCGCTCCTTGCTGAGCAAGGTCTCCAGCGTCAGCGCCAGCACCATCTCTTGGCCCTTGCGCACCAAGGTGCGCTCGCCGGATAAGAACAGGTTTTTGGCCAGTTGTTGGGTGATGGTGGAGCCGCCCACAATTTTGACGTCCACCGGTTTGTCCGGTTGGCGTTGGGCGCGTTTTTCGGCCTGCGCTTTGGCCCGGGCATTTTTCTCCCAGGCTTTTTCGAGCGACTGCCACCAGATGCCGTGGTGCTGCGTGAAGGCCGCGTCCTCCGAAGCAATCACGGCACGTTGCAAACTGGCGGACATGGCCTTGAGCTCGACCGGCTCCTGACGCCAAGGCAATTGACCTTGCTGTTTCAGAATTTGCCAGGCCTGCGAACGCTGAAAGCTGGTGGACTCGGGGGCGATCCAGTTCATGGCCAGGATGCGCAAGGCAAAAAACAACTGCAGCCCCACAGCCGCCAAAACCAAGAGCATCAACCAGCGTCCGAATGCACGCATCACGTACCACCCCCGATCAGGACTGCGTTGGTGTGGTTCACGGCTTGCCGGGCTCAGAGGCCAACATGCGGGTGGCCAAGGTGTCATCCCGCGAGAAGTTGAAACGTGTCACCACCACAATTTGATCGGCTTGGGCCCGCATTTTTCGGTTGAAATTGCCAAACGGCGCGGCATTGCGCACGATGGCCACGGCACGTTCGTCCAGCAAGGGCTTGCCCGATGAGCGGGCCACCTCGGTGCTGAGCAATTGCCCCTGATGGTCCACGGTGATCACCATGGTCAGTTGTCCATAGAGTTTGTCACCCGCCGCCTCCGGGAAGTTCAAGGTGCCTTGGTATTCGATGGTGCGGCGCATTTTGTCGTAGTACATCGCATACACCACCTCTTGGGTGGCAGGGCTGATGTAACGCTTGCGGGCCGCCCCCTGGGTTTGGTCCACGCGCTGCTCGATTTGCGCCAGCTGGCGGGCCAGTTGCTGCTGCCGCTGCACCTTGGACTCGCGATCAGGGCTGTCGGTTTTGTCGCCTGCGTTCTCCCGGGTAAGCACGGCCAACTCATCTTTGAGCTGCGTCAACAAACGCATTTGCTGCATTTTGAGCACTTCGATCTTTTTCTGGGCCGCGCTGATGTCCATGCCCGGGTCAGCGTTCATCACCGGCGACAAGGGAGAGCTCGAAATGCGCACTTCAGGCACCTCGCCGCCACCGGCCAGCCGGACCTGCGCCAAGGCCTGGGCTTCCTGCGGGTTCTCCCGGCTGCGTGCGTTGACCAGAATCACCTCCAGCGGCGTATCTTGAAACACACGGTTAAAGGCCTCGGGTGCCGCAAACCGGAAACCCACCAAACCCGCATGCACAGCCACGGACAATCCCAAGGCCCAGATCAAACCGCGGTGCGGCGAAGGCTGCAAACGACCCGCAACGGGTCGAACCACGCTGTCGGGCTTGGGCTGGATCTCAGGGCGCATTGGAGGGGGTGTTGTCGTTCAGATCCACCGCGATGGTGACGGGGCCAGCCGGCATGTTGTCATCGTCCTCGCCGTCTTGTTCCGCCTCGTCAGAATCTGCCTGGCCTTCGGCATCCAAGTGGGCGATCACGGTGCCCCGCACATCCAGAGCCATCAGATCGACATCGGACAGCTTGACACGCACCCGTGCGCCGCGGGGCAAGTTGTTGGCGCCCATCACGCTGAACATCAGCGGCAAGGTGTCGGCACGCACCAGCCAGGTGCCAGCGCCCATTTCCTTGACGAGGCTGGCGTCCAGCTCTTCCATGCCTTGCTGCTGCACATGGCGCAGCGTCCAATAGCGCTCCATGCTCGACTGCACACCGTTGTAGGCACTGTAGGCGGCATCAAAACCACTGATGATCGAAAACAACTCGGCGTCTTTGGGCTTGAAGGGCGCGGCCAATGCGGCCGTGGCGCCATGCTGGGCGCAGGCAATGATTTGCCACTGGTTGACCAAGTCGGTGTAGCGGCGCAGCGGCGAGGTGCTCCAGGCATAACTGGGCATGCCAATGCCGGCGTGCGGCAGCGCCTTGGTGCCCATGCGCACTTTCACTCCGGGGGCCAAACTGGCCTGGCTGCGGTAAATGCCGGGCACACCCAGTTGGGCCATCCACTGGCCCCAAGTGCTGTTGGCCAAGATCATGGCCTCGGCCACCATCAAGTCGAGTGGCGCACCGCGTTTGCGGGTGCCGATCACCACCGTCTCGTCGCCCGTGGGCGGCGTGTCGTTGTGGTCCCGCTCGAGCTTGAAGCTGTAGTCGGGGCGGTTGAAATTTTCGGGTTTGCCACGCACCACTTCGCGCCGCGCCTTCAAGGTTTGCGCCAGCCGCCAGAAAAAAGCCAGCGTATGGCGGCTCACGGGCACATCGGCATGGTCGCTCTGGTCTTCGCCCTCCAGCCATTCGCGGGTGATGCGGTCATCCAGTTGATCATGGCGCAAGTTGACCAAAATCGGCACGCGTTCGAGCCGAGTCACGCTGCTTTTCACCTCCAGGGTGTCTTCGCTGAAAGTGACGTACAGCGACACGGCCGGGCAGTCGCGCCCTTCGATCAGGGTGTAGGCCTGCACCACACTGTCTGGCAGCATGGTGATTTTGTAGCCCGGCA
>JAKFXJ010000182.1 GCA_021731425.1 Limnohabitans sp.
GAGCGGTCTGCATCACCTGCTCTTGGTAGACCATGATGCCGTAGGTCTCGCTCAGCATCTGCGCCACCGCCGGGTGCGGATACTCCACCGGCTCGCGCCCGTGTTTGCGGGCCACAAAGCTGGGGATCAGGTCCATGGGCCCTGGGCGGTACAAGGCGTTGAGCGCAATCAGGTCTTCGAGGCGGCTGGGCCGCGCGTCACGCAGCATGCCCTGCATGCCGCGGCTTTCAAACTGGAACACGGCCTCGGTTTTGCCATCCGAAAAAAGCTTGTAAGTAGGTGCATCGTCGAGCGGTATGTTTTCAAAGGCGAAGTTCTCCTGGCCTTTGTGCCGCTGGATGATGAACTCGCGGGCAATCTCCAAAATGGTGAGCGTGGCCAAGCCCAAAAAGTCGAACTTCACCAAGCCCGCCGCTTCCACATCGTCCTTGTCGTACTGACTCACCGCCGATTCGCTGCCGGGCTGCTGGTAGAGCGGACAGAAGTCGGTGAGCTTGCCCGGGGCGATCAACACGCCCCCGGCGTGCATGCCCACGTTGCGGGTCATGCCTTCGAGCTTTTGCGCCAGCTCAATCAGGGTCTTCACGTCCTCTTCGCGCTCGATGCGCTCAGCCAGGATGGGCTCCATGGCAATGGCGTAGTTGTTTTTGTCGCCTTCCTTGGGCGTGGCGGGCGGGTATTGCAGCGTGACGGACATGCCCGGCTTGTTGGGGATCAGCTTGCTGATGCCGTCGCAAAAGGTGTAACTCATGTCCAGCACACGACCCACGTCGCGGATCGCCGCACGCGCGGCCATGGTACCGAAGGTCACGATCTGGCTGACCGCTTCGCGCCCATATTTTTGCTTCACGTACTCGATCACGCGGTCGCGGTTGGTCTGGCAAAAATCGATGTCGAAGTCTGGCATCGACACCCGCTCGGGGTTCAAAAAACGCTCAAACAGCAAGTTGTATTGCAAGGGGTCCAGGTCGGTGATCTTGAGCGCGTAGGCCACCAGCGATCCTGCACCCGAACCCCGGCCAGGGCCCACCGGGCAGCCGTTGTTCTTGGCCCATTGGATGAAGTCACCCACAATGAGGAAGTAACCCGGAAAGCCCATCTTCAAGATGGTGTTCAACTCGAACTCCAGCCGGTCGACATAACGCTGGCGTTCGGCTTCGCGCTTGGCAGCATCGGGGTACAGGTGGACCAAGCGCTCTTTCAGGCCCTCATGCGAGACATGGCGAAAATATTCGTCCACCGACATGACCACACCATCCACCGGTGGAATCGGGAAATTGGGCAGCTGCGGCTTGCCCAACACCAAGGTCAGGTTGCAGCGCTTGGCGATTTCCAAGGTGTTGGCAATGGCACTGGGCACATCGGCGAACAAGGCGCACATTTGCGCCGCCGATTTGAAATACTGCTCGCGGGTGAAGCGCCGAACACGGCGCGGATTGGCCAAAATTTCGCCTTCTGACACACAGACCCGGGCCTCATGCGCCTCGTAATCTTCGGCGCTGTGAAATTGCACCGGGTGGGTGGCCACCACGGGCAAATGCAAACGCGCGGCCAATGCCACGGCACCGGTCACCTGCGGCTCGTCTTCGGGTCGTCCTGCGCGTTGCAACTCCAGGTAAAAACGGTGCGGAAAGATCGAGCCCAATTGCAGCGCCACATCGGCTGCTTTGTCGGTGTCGCCCTGTACGATGGCTTGGCCCACGGGACCCGCTTGTGCACCCGAGAGCAAAATCAAACCGTCCGACAGTTCCTTGAGCCAGGCCAGCTTGACCGCGGCCACGCCTTTGACGATGTTTTGCGTCCAGGCACGGGCCAGCAGCTCGCACAGGTTCAGGTAACCCGTGTGGTTTTGCACCAAGAGCACCACACGGCTGGTGGCCCCGGCGTCGCCCCCCAGGCCTTCGAGGTGGACCTCGGCGCCAATGATGGGCTTGACCCCCTTGCCCCGCCCTTCCTTGTAGAACTTGACGGTGCCAAACAGGTTGCTCAGGTCGGTGATGGCCAGCGCAGGCTGGGCGTCCTTGGCCGCGATCTTGACCACATCGTCGATGCGGCAAGTGGCGTCAACGACGGAAAATTCGGTGTGAAGGCGCAGGTGAACAAACATAGCGTGTCATTGTAGAAGGTGACCCTGCGGCAAAAGGTGTGCGTTTTTCAGTCGCGCAAGACCTGCAGCACCTCAGATCTGAATTCGCGCCCATAAAGAATCAACACCACCAAGGCGGTGGCCAAGACCAGCGCCAGCGGTGAAAAAAACCACGCCATGGACGCAAAAGAAAAGTAATAGGCCCGCAAACCATCGTTGAAAGTCTCGGCAGCGGCACTGACCAAATTGCCCGCCCGCTGCGCGAAGTGTTGGCGATCTGACTCACCACTGGCAAAAGATTCTGGCGGCGGCATGCCACCGATGATCAGGGCGACAAAGGTGTACTGCCGCATGGACCAAGAAAACCGGAAGAAGGCGTACACAAAAATGCCCACCAGCACCAAAATTTTCAGCTCAAACACCAGCAAGGGCGTGGGCTCGGCAAAGGGAATTTCACCCACCAACTCCGCAGCTTTGTTGGTGGTGCCCAGCAAAGCAAACAGACCACCGATGATGATGATGCTGGTCGATGAAAAAAAGCCGGGGTTTGAGACAGGTTCTGGGTAATCAAACCATCAAGCATGCGTGGATCACGCGCCGTGGTTTGAAGCATCCACTTTTGACGGTACTTGTTGGTGGTGGCAATCAGGCTTTGGTCGCGCTTGCCGCGAATGCGGGCAAACCAAGCGTAGCCCGCCCACAAAGCAAAAAAAGAAAACAGTGCCAGCCAATCGGCCCAGGGCAGCATCGAGATGATTTTCATGCGGTCATGCTAACCGAGCGGCACGCTATACGACTGCAGGGGCTCGCTCCCACAAGATCGGTTGACCCTGTTGGAGCGAGCCCCTGCTCGCGAATCGGGAAAAATCAGCCGCGCAGCTTGGCGGCCACCGCAGCAACGCGCTCGCCGTAGGCTTTGGCGGTGTCCAAGTCACCCTGGGGGATGTCTTCTGCGGGGCTGGTGGGGCCCACTTGCGCCATCACGCCGGAGTTGGAGCCGATGCGGTTGATGGTGCCGTCGTTCATGGCGGGCTGACCCACCCAAATCATGCCTTGCTGCTGTGACAAGGTGATGAAGTACTGGATGGTCGACAGTTTGTCGCCGCTGGGGCTGGCCGAGATGGTGAAGCCACCAGCCACTTTGTCTTTCCAAGCGCTGGTGAACCAACGCTTGGAGGTGGCGTCTGCAAATTTCTTGAACTGCCACGAAGCCATGCCCATGTAAGTGGGCGAGCCAAAGATGATCGCGTCGGCCACGTCCAGGTCTGCCCAATCGGCGTCAGTGATATTGCCATCGGCATCAATGGCGATCACTTGCGCGTTGGCGCCTTGGGCCACAAATTGGGCCACACGCTGGGTATGGCCGTAGCCAGAATGGTAGACAACAATGGTTTTAGCCATGAGAAAACTCCTTCAAGAAAAAGACAGTGGGAAAAAATTCAAGCAGCTAGATCGAACACCAGGACTTCGGCGTCCTGGCCCTCGCTCAAGGCCAAGGAAGACTCGGCTTGCAGCATCGCCGCGTCGCCCGCCGTCAGTGCTTGGCCATTGACCTGCAGCGCACCGCGCACCAAAAAAACATAGGCTTTGCGGGATGGGTTCAAGGGCAGGACGGCATTTTCAGGACCAGTGAACAGGCCTGAATACATGCGGGCATCGGCATGGATTTCAACCGTGTGCGCGGCCGCATGGGCGTCCGATGCAGGCGCAGCCACCAAGGCCAGTTGCCCACGCTTGGCGCTCTCGGGCACCGACTTTTGCTCGTAACCGGGGGGAATGCCCCTCACATTGGGTTCAATCCAGATTTGCAAAAAGTGGGTTTGCTCGCCTTTGGCATGGTTGAACTCGCTGTGTTGCACGCCTGTGCCTGCACTCATGCGCTGCACATCACCGGGTGGAATGCCCTTGACGTTGCCCATGCTGTCTTGGTGGGCCAAATTGCCCGACAGCACATAGCTGATGATTTCCATGTCCCGGTGGCCATGGGTGCCAAAACCGGTACCGGGGTCGATGCGGTCTTCGTTGATCACGCGCAGGTTGCCAAAACCCATGTGGGCCGGGTCAAAGTAGTTGGCAAAAGAAAAGCTGTGATACGACT
>JAKFXJ010000273.1 GCA_021731425.1 Limnohabitans sp.
TGACTTGGGTCATATGGGGGAGGAAGTGGGTAGACGAACAATAAGTCCCGATTTTAAAGAACCGGGGCTCACGTGGCGGTCTTTTTTGACCAGATCGACACAATTGTTGGATGAATCGGGCTCAGACCCCGTCTCGTTCAAAGGTGT
The DNA here is from genome assembly GCA_021731425.1 of Limnohabitans sp. Taxonomy (GTDB): domain Bacteria; phylum Pseudomonadota; class Gammaproteobacteria; order Burkholderiales; family Burkholderiaceae_C; genus Limnohabitans_A. Next base: position 148 of record JAKFXJ010000273.1, read on the forward strand.
CCCCTGCAAAAAGGCGCACCTTCAGCCTCATGTTTGAGGCCAACTGCCCCCATTCAGCGATCGGAATGGTTGGAACAGGGTTGAGCTGGGTCAGACGGCCCTGGATTTAGGAGCCGCGATATGTCGAGTAACTCCAAGGGCTGGCCAGCAGGGGCACATGGTAGTGCTGGTCTTCGTGGGCCACGCCAAAGTCCAAGCTCACCTTGTTCAAGAAGTTCGGCTCGGGCAGTTCTACGCCTTTGGCTTTGAAGTAGTCGCTCATATTAAAGACCAAACGGTACGTACCTTTGCGCAGGCTGGCGTGGTCGTAAAGCATGCCGTCGGGGTTGCGTCCGTCGTGGTTGAGGGTGAAGCTTTTGACCAAGGTGGCCTCATCGCCTTGTGTGGTGTACAGGGCCACCTGCATGCCCGCAGCGGGGCAGCCGTGCATGGTGTCCAAAACGTGTGTGCTCAATCCCATGGTGTGCTCGCTTGTCTTGAGTGGGGGTAAAAAAGGGTGGTTTTGACAAGGCTTTGAAAAGCCTATCAAACCGGTCGACCGAAGTGTATACAATTTTGCTTTTGGTGGCTATAATTTGCGCCACCGACACAAAAACACTTGGGCCAACCGCCACAAGGGACCGCGAGACATGGAAACTTCCACCACGCACCACATCGTCGAATCGCTGACCCGCGCCATCGTGGAGCACCGGCTTTTGCCCGGCTCCAAACTGGCCGAGCAAAAGCTGGCTGACCACTTTGGCGTCTCGCGCACATTGGTGCGCCAAGCGCTGTTTCAGTTGTCGCAGAACCGCTTGATCCGTCTAGAGCCCGCTCGCGGCGCGTTTGTGGCGGCGCCATCGGTCGAAGAGGCGCAACAGGTCTTTGCCGTGCGCCGCATGCTCGAAGCCGAGATGACCCGCGCTTTTGCGCAGCAGGTCACCCCCGAACAAATCGTGGCCCTCAAAGAACACATCCAGCAAGAGCGCGAAGCGGTCACACAGGGAGACATCACGGGGCGCACCGAGCTGCTGGGCGATTTTCATGTGCGCATGGCTGAACTCATGAACAACGACGTGCTGGCCCAAGTGCTGGGCGAGTTGATCTCGCGCTGTGCCCTGATCACCTTGATGTACCAGTCGCGCAACGAAGCCGAGCACTCCACAGACGAGCATGTGGCCATCGTGGCTGCCCTCGAAGCGCAGGACTCAGACTTGGCCGTGCGCCTGATGCACGAGCACCTGTTGCACGTTGAAGCCAGCTTGACCTTTGACCGCAAAGTGCCCACGCACGACATTTCCCTGGCCCTGGCCTGAACCCTTTTCATCGCCTCATATGAGCACCTACGACTCCACCCTCCCCTACCCCCGTGACTTGAAGGGCTACGGCCGCCATGTGCCACACGCACAGTGGCCAGGTGGCGCACGCGTGGCCGTGCAGTTTGTCTTGAACTACGAAGAAGGCGGCGAAAACTCGGTGCTGCACGGCGATGCCGGCTCCGAGCAGTTTTTGTCTGAAATGTTCAACCCCGCGTCCTTCCCCGAGCGGCACATCAGCATGGAAGGCATTTACGAATACGGCTCACGGGCTGGCGTGTGGCGCTTGCTGCGCGAATTTGAAAAACGCGGCCTGCCGCTCACCGTGTTTGGCGTGGCCACCGCGCTGCAAAAGCTCCCCGAATTGACCGCCGCCTTCCAGGAGCTGGGTTACGACATCGCCTGCCACGGCCTCAAGTGGATCCATTACCAAAATATCGACGAAGCCACCGAGCGTGCCCAAATGGCCGAGGCGATGGAGATCATTCAAAAGCTCACGGGCGAGCGGCCCCTGGGCTGGTACACCGGGCGCGACAGCCCCAACACGCGTCGCTTGGTGGCCGACTTTGGCGGCTTTGAATACGACAGCGACTACTACGGCGACGACCTGCCCTTTTGGATGAAGGTACGCAAAAGTGACGGGACCGATGCACCGCAGCTGATCGTGCCCTACACCTTGGACTGCAACGACATGCGCTTTGCGTTGCCCCAGGGCTATTCACACGCAGACCCGTTCTTTCAGTACATGAAGGACACCTTTGACGCGCTCTATGCCGAAGGTGACCCGAATGGCGACAACGCCCCCAAGATGATGAGTATCGGCATGCACTGCCGCTTGCTGGGACGCCCCGGCCGCATCACCGCGCTGCAACGCTTCTTGGACCACATCCAGTCACACGACAAGGTCTGGGTGGCGCGGCGCCTCGACATTGCACGGCATTGGAAAGCCACACACCCTTACAAGGACTGAACATGGCCCTGACCCTCGACCAACTCAACCAAGCATCCGCTGCAGACGCCGCGCAGATGCTCGACGGCCTGTACGAGCATTCGCCCTGGATTGCCGAGCAGGCGCTCAACGAACGCCCCTTCACATCTTTGGCCCACCTCAAGCATGCCATGTGCGAAGTGCTGGCCCACGCAGGGCGCGACGCGCAGCTGGGCTTGATCCGCGCCCACCCCGAGCTGGCGGGCAAGGCCATGGTCAGCAAGTCGCTCACCGCCGAATCGACCAACGAACAAACCAAGGCAGGCCTGACCGATTGCACGCCCGAAGAATTCGCCAAGATCCAAAAGCTCAACGCAGACTACAACGCCAAGTTCGGCTGGCCCTTCATCTTGGCTGTGCGCGGCCCGCGTGGCGTGGGCTTGAACAAAAAACAAATCATCGAGGCCTTTGAGCGCCGTCTGTTCGGCCACCCCGACATGGAGTTGGCTGAGTGCCTGCGCAACATCCACCGCATCGCCGAAATCCGGCTGAACGACAAATTTGGTGCAGAGCCCACGCTGGGCCACAGGGTCTGGGACTGGCAAGAACAACTCGCGCAACACAGCGACCCCGGCTTTGCCGAACTGGGCCAGCTGACGGTGACGTACCTGACCGACGCGCACCGCGCCTGCGCCCAGCGCATCACACAAAACATGCGCGACTGCGGCTTTGACGATGTCTATACCGACGCCGTGGGCAACGTGGTGGGTCGCTACCACCCCGCCACAGCGGGTGCCAAATACCTGATGACAGGCAGCCACTACGACACCGTGCGCAACGGCGGCAAGTACGACGGCCGCTTGGGCATTTTTGTGCCCATGGCCTGCGTGCAGCAGCTGCACCAGCAAGCCAAGCGATTGCCGTTCGGCATCGAGGTCGTGGCCTTTGCCGAAGAAGAAGGCCAGCGCTACAAAGCCACCTTCTTGGGCTCGGGCGCGCTCATTGGCCAGTTCAACCCTGCTTGGTTAGACCAGCAAGACGCCGACGGCATCACCATGCGTGCGGCCATGCAGCACGCGGGCTTGAACATCGACGACATCCCCAAAATCCAGCGCGACCCGGCGCAGTACTTGGGCTTTATCGAAGTGCACATCGAGCAAGGCCCGGTGCTCAACGAAGTGAACATCCCGCTGGGCGTGGTCACGTCCATCAATGGCAGCGTGCGTTACCTGTGCGAGGTCTTTGGCACCGCCAGCCACGCGGGCACGACGCCCATGGACCGCCGCCGCGACGCGGCCTGCGCCGTGGCCGAGTTGGCGCTCTACATGGAGCAACGCGCCACCCAAGACGGGGACAGCGTGGCCACCATTGGCCAGCTGCAAGTGCCCAACGGCTCCATCAACGTCGTGCCCGGCCGCTGCCTGTTCAGCCTGGACATGCGTGCGCCCACCGATGCACAGCGCGACGCGCTGGTGGCAGATGTGATGGCGCAATTGCAGGCCATTGCCGAGAGCCGTGGCGTGCGCGTCAAAGCCGAACTCACCATGAGCGCCGCCGCCGCGCCCAGCGCCCCCGAGTGGCAAGCACGCTGGGAACGCGCCGTGAGCGCCTTGGGTGTGCCGCTGTTCAAGTTGCCCAGCGGCGCAGGCCACGATGCGATGAAGCTGCACGAAGTCATGCCACAAGCCATGCTGTTTGTGCGCGGCGAAAACGGGGGCATCAGCCACAACCCACGCGAATCCACCACAAGCGACGACATGCAACTGTGCGTCGACGCTTTCACCCATGTTTTGAACC
>JAKFXJ010000211.1 GCA_021731425.1 Limnohabitans sp.
AGCAGATTGGCCAGACACGCCCAGTCGGCCTGACTGGCAGGCGCGGCTTCGGTGTGATCAAAACTTGTGTGCGGCGTGGTGGGCAAGAGCAGGACATCGATGTCTGCAAACAAGGCCCCCGCCTGCGCACGCAAGCCCTCGATGGCCGCCTGGCTGGCTTGCCGCTTTTCCGGGCTCAACCGGGCACCGTAGTGCAGCATTTTCTGCAAACCGACAGTCAATCCGGGCAGCTCAGGGCCCAAGGCGTTCAACCAATAATCCGCCCCCTCCCACTCACTCATGAGCAAGGCGTGCAACCGGTTTCGGGCAGGCGACCAATCGGGCAAAAGCACGGTTTGCACCTGCGCGCCTTGCGATTGCAGGCGCTGCTGTGTGGCCTCCCAGGCATGGCGCACAGCCGGGGCCATTTCCACCTCGTCCGTTTGCGGCAGGATGCCCACGCGCAAACCTCGCCACACGCTGGACTGCGCTGCAGGTGCCAGGCGGATACCTAAGAGGCAAGCCATCGTTTGCGCGAGGTCGTAGCCATTGCGAGCCAGTGGGCCAGCCACATCCAGCGTGGGGCTCAGGGGCACGATGCCGTCCATGGGGATGCGCGTGCGCGTGGGGATCATGCCCATGACGCCACAATACGCGGCCGGAATGCGAACCGAGCCCATGGTGTCCGTGCCCATGGCGATGGTGCACAGGTGGTCGGCCACGGCAGCGGCAGAGCCGCCGCTCGAACCGCCCGGTGTGTAACCCTCGCGCAAGGGGTTGATGCAACGGCCAAACACCGGGTTGTCGGTGGTGGCCCCCAAGGCGGCTTCGTGCATATTGAGCTTGCCCAACAACACCATGCCGGCATCGCGCAGGCGCTGATAAATCGGTGCATCGTGCGCAGGCAAGCGCTGGGCATAGGCCGCCGTACCCGCCGTGCAGGGCATGCCGACCACATCGATGTTGTCTTTGAGGGCCAGCACCACCCCATCGAGTGGCCCCAGTGGCTGCCCGCTGGCCCAGCGCTGGGAACTGGCCTGGGCCTGTTGCAAGGCCAGGTCTTCGCACACATACACAAAGGCCTGCAGTACCGGGTTGCGCTGCGCGATGCGTGCCAAATGTGCTCGGGTCACGGCCACAGGGTCGGTGAGGCCTTGCACATAGGCCTGGTGCAAGGCGGCCGAATTCAAAAGGGTCAGGTCCTGGTTCATGGTTTGTCAGGCATCGGCCGCTTGTCTGGAAGGTGCAGGTGGCGTGCTGGCGGGCCACAGCACCGACGCAATGGCCAGCACAATCAGCACAATGGCGGCCCAGTCTTGCCAATGCAAGGCTTCATTGAGGAAGTAGGCCCCACTGAAAACGCCCAACACTGGAATGAACATCACACTCAATGTGGAAGCCAGCGGCGGCAAATTGCGCGCCAGGGACAGCCATGCGGCTTGGGCAAACACAAACACGCCGAAAGCGTTGTAAACAATCGAGGTCCAAGTCACGTTTGGAATCGGCCCCCAATCTTTGCGCTCAAAGACAAAGGCCAGAGCGCTCATGAGCAAGGTGCTCATGCAGGTCATCCAGAACACGATCGCCAAGGTTGGCACCTGAATACGGGTGTGGCGAATTTGCTGGGTACCCAAACCCCAGAATGCCGCCGCGACCAGACCCAGCACAACACCCAAGGGCTTGCCAGAAATGGCACTGAACTCATGCCACAGCAACAGCACCACACCCAGGGCAGCACAACCCACCCCCAGCCAGGCCCGCCAGCGCATGGCCGCGCCGAACCAGAACACGCCCATCAGGGCAGAAAATATGGGCATGGTGTAACCCAAAATGGCAGACCGGCCACTCGATAAATTTTGTACCGCCAGGATGATCAACACATGCCAAACCAGCATGTTGGTGATGGCCAGCACGATGAGCTCTCGCCAGTCATTCTTCGGAATTTTGAAGGGCACTTTCTTGACGTACAGCACCAGCGCCAAAAAGGGCAAGCCCAGCCACATGCTCAAACTGCGAAATGACAAGGGTGGAAAGTAACTCACACCCAGCTTGAGCATGGGCCAGTTGAAGCCCCAGACCAAAGTCAGAATGATCAGCAGGGTGATTTGTTGTCGACTGAGGGTCATGCAACCCATCGTAGCGCAGGTTTATCGCCCGCACTGACCAGACAGCGACAGTGACTCAGGTGACTCGCTCAAGCTCAGGCTGGCGAGACTCCTCACCAGGCCGGCTGCAAAGCCGCAAACCCTTTGGGGGCCTGGCTGGACTTTTCAAAGCTCACGATTTCGTAGGCGTCGGGTTGAGCCAGCAGCGCACGCAGCAGCTGGTTGTTCATGGCGTGGCCCGAGCGGAACGCGCTGTAGGCGGCCAACAAAGGTTTGCCCACAATGTACAGGTCACCCATGGCGTCCAGGATTTTGTGTTTGACGAATTCGTCGTCGTAGCGCAGCCCGTCGGCATTGAGGACTTTGTAGTCGTCCATCACGATGGCGTTGTCCAGACCACCCCCCAAGGCCAAGCCGTTGGCACGCATCATTTCCACGTCTTTGGTGAAACCGAAGGTGCGGGCCCGGGCGATGTCGCGCGAGTACACGCCCTCTGACATGTCAAACACCACCTGCTGGCCTGTCGAGTCAACAGCGGGATGGCGGAAGTCGATTTCGAAGCTGAGTTTGTAGCCGTGAAAGGGTTCGAGCTTGGCCCACTTGATGTTGTTGCCCTCGCCTTCGCTGACCTGCACAGTTTTGAGCACCCGCAAAAAGCGCTTGGGCGCGTTTTGCTCGACGATGCCCGCGCTTTGCAGCAAGAAGACAAACGAGGAGGCCGAACCATCCAGAATGGGCACTTCTTCGGCAGTGATGTCGACATACAGGTTGTCAATGCCCAGCCCGGCGCAGGCCGACATCAGGTGCTCCACGGTGAACACCTTGGCCTGACCGACCGAGATGGTCGAGGCCAGTCGTGTGTCGGTCACCGATTCGGCCCGAACGGGAATGTCCACCGGCTCGGGTAGATCCACCCGGCGGAACACGATGCCGGTGTCGGGCGCCGCAGGGCGCAGGGTCAATTCGACCCGTTGGCCACTGTGCAAGCCCACGCCAACGGCCTGGGTCAGGGTTTTGAGGGTGCGTTGAGCGAGCATGCGCCCATTTTAATGGGCGCTTCGTGTCAGCGCATCAGTCGGCTTGTTTGCGCAAGAAAGCTGGGATTTCGATGTCGTCCATGCCCGCATTGGCCATACCGTCCACACGCGCTGCGGCGTGGGTGCGGTTGCTGCGCCAGATGGCGGGGGTGTTCATGCCCGCAGCGCCCAAGGCCGCTGTGGCACCCATCGGAGAAGCAGACGCTTCTTGGCCACCCATCAGGAAGGGGGCGTTGTCGGTGCCGGTGCGCAGCACTTGCAGGGGAGGCGCTGTGCGGCGAGCACCGGCCTTGGTCAAGCCTGTGGCCACCACGGTCACGCGGATCTGGTCGCCCAGGCTCTCGTCGTAGGCCGTACCATAAATGACGTGGGCATCTTCTGAAGCGCAGTCACGGATGGTGTTCATGGCTTGCTTGGACTCGGACAGCTTCAAGGAACCTTTGGCGGCACTGATCAAGACCAGCACGCCGCGTGCACCCTTGAGGTCCACGCCCTCGAGCAGTGGGCAGGCCACGGCTTGCTCGGCTGCAATGCGGGCGCGGTCTGGGCCACTGGCGGCGGCGGTGCCCATCATGGCTTTGCCGGGCTCACCCATGACGGTGCGCACGTCTTCAAAGTCGACGTTCACATGGCCTGGCACGTTGATGATTTCAGCAATACCGCCCACGGCGTTTTTCAGCACGTCGTTGGCGTGCGAGAAAGCCTCGTCCTGGGTCATGTCTTCGCCACCGGGCAATTCGAGCAATTTCTCGTTCAAGACCACGATCAGCGAGTCCACATTGGCTTCCAGCTCCTTCATGCCTTCGTCGGCGTTGTCCATGCGGCGCTTGCCTTCAAAGTCGAACGGCTTGGTGACCACGCCCACGGTGAGGATGCCCATGTCTTTGGCGATCTTGGCGATGACCGGAGCAGCGCCCGTGCCGGTGCCGCCGCCCATGCCAGCGGTGATGAACAACATGTGGGCGCCTTCGATGGCCGCGCGGATGTCGGCCTCAGCGGCTTCAGCGGCTTCGCGACCCTTGTCTGGCTTGCTGCCAG
>JAKFXJ010000212.1 GCA_021731425.1 Limnohabitans sp.
GGTCGAGTACTCGGGCATGGGCTTTGCCATCTTCTTCTTGGCCGAATACGCCAGCATGTGGCTGGTGTCCATCTTGGCCGTGATCATGTTCCTGGGCGGCTGGTTGTCACCCATCGACCACGCCTTGTTCAACGCCATTCCCGGCTGGATTTGGCTGGGCCTGAAGACCTTCTTGGTCGTGTCCATGTTCATCTGGATTCGCGCCACCTTCCCGCGCTTCCGTTACGACCAGATCATGCGTTTGGGCTGGAAGATCTTCATCCCGGTCACCTTGGTGTGGTTGTTGGTGGTGGGCGTGTGGTTGCACTCGCCTTGGAACATCTGGCTTTGATCGGTGAATGACCATGACAACAATGACTGCTTCCTCTTTTTCGATCAAGGACTTCCTCAAGAGCTTCATGCTCGTGGAGTTGTTCAAGGGCATGGCCCTGACCGGACGTTATGCATTTGCCCGCAAGGTGACGGTGCAGTTCCCGGAAGAAAAAACCCCGCTGTCTCCGCGTTTTCGGGGCCTGCATGCCTTGCGCCGTTATGACAACGGTGAAGAGCGCTGCATCGCCTGCAAACTCTGCGAAGCCGTTTGCCCCGCGATGGCCATCACCATCGAAGCGGGTCAGCGCGAAGACGGCTCGCGCCGCACCACGCGTTACGACATCGACCTGACCAAGTGCATCTTCTGCGGTTTTTGCGAAGAGAGCTGCCCAGTGGATTCGATCGTCGAAACCCACATTTTTGAATACCACGGCGAAAAACGCGGTGACTTGTACTTCACCAAGGACATGTTGCTGGCCGTGGGCGACCGTTACGAAAAAGAGATCGCTGCCGCCAAGGCCGCTGACGCTCCTTACCGTTGAACGCCGCCCAGTCCTGAACACTTAAAAAGACAGACCTATGGACGTCAAGACCGGTTTCTTCTACCTCTTCTCGGTGGTGCTGCTGTTTGCAGCCTTCCGGGTGGTCACCGCACGCAACCCTGTGCACGCGGTGCTGTACCTCATGCTGGCTTTCTCGCAGGCCTCGGCGGTGTGGTTCTTGCTCAATGCCGAATTCCTGGCCATATTGCTGGTGCTGGTGTACCTGGGCGCGGTGATGGTGCTGTTCTTGTTCGTGGTGATGATGCTGGACATTGGCATCGACACTGTGCGCAAAGGCTTCTGGAAAAACTTCCCGCTGGCAGCCACCTTGGGGGCCGTGGTGGCCCTCGAAATGGCCGCTGTGTTGCTGTCGGGTTTTCGCTTGTCCGAAGCCCCTCCCATGGGCACGGGTGCCGTGCAGGTGGACAACGCCAAGGCCCTGGGCATTTTGCTGTACACCGAATACCTGATGCCCATCCAGATCGCGGCGGCCATTTTGTTGGTGGCCATGATCGCGGCGATTGCCCTGACCCTGCGTGAGCGCAAGGACAGCAAGGCGATTGACCCGTCCATTCAGGTTCGGGTGCGTGCGGCCGACCGCATGCAAGTGGTCAAGATGGCCCCAACCCAAGCAGCGCCTGCCCCTGTAACGCCCACTGAAGCAGCCGCTGAAGAGGTGAAGAAATGATGACACTGACCCTGGGACACTTTTTGTCGCTCGGCGCGATGCTGTTTGCATTGGCCGTGATCGGCATCTTTTTGAACCGCAAGAACCTGATTGTTTTACTCATGGCCATCGAGTTGATGCTGTTGGCCGTGAACATGAACTTTGTGGCCTTCTCGCACTACCTGGGCGACATGCACGGGCAAGTGTTCGTCTTCTTCATCCTCACGGTGGCCGCGGCCGAATCGGCCATTGGCTTGGCCATCTTGGTGCTGTTGTTCCGCAACCAGAACAACATCAACGTGGACGAACTCAATTCGCTCAAGGGTTAACAAGAATATGAGTCAGACCCTCAACGCCAGCACACTGCTGGCCATCCCCCTGGCCCCGCTGGTGGGCTCTTTGCTGGCCGGTATTTGGGGCACCCAATTCGGTGGTAACTGGATTGGCCGCCGTCTCTCGCACAGTTTCACCATCCTCGGCGTGCTCGTGGCCTTCATCCTGTCGGCCATGACACTCAGCAAGGTCATGGGTGGCGCCAGCTTCAACGAGAGCATCTACACCTGGATGGTGGTGGGTGGCCTGAAGATGGAAGTCGGTTTCATGATCGACAGCCTCACGGCCATGATGATGTGTGTCGTCACATTCGTGTCGCTCATGGTGCACATCTACACCATCGGCTACATGGAAGAGGACGAAGGCTACAACCGCTTTTTTGCCTACATCTCGCTGTTCACCTTCGCCATGCTGATGCTGGTGATGAGCAACAACTTGCTGCAGCTGTTTTTTGGCTGGGAAGCGGTGGGCTTGGTGTCGTACCTGTTGATCGGTTTTTGGTACAACAAACCGACCGCGATTTTTGCCAACATGAAGGCCTTCTTGGTCAACCGTGTGGGTGACTTTGGCTTCATCATCGGTATTGGCTTGATCGCTGCCTACACGGGCACACTCAATTACACCGAGCTGTTTGCCAAAGCGGGTGAGTTGGCCAAGATTGATTTCCCTTGGTACATCTTTGGCATGGACGCCATGCTGATCACCGTGATCTGCATTTGCCTCTTTATCGGTGCCATGGGCAAGTCGGCCCAGTTCCCGCTGCATGTGTGGCTGCCCGACTCCATGGAAGGCCCTACACCCATCTCGGCCCTGATCCACGCCGCGACCATGGTGACGGCCGGTATCTTCATGGTGGCCCGCATGTCGCCGCTGTTTGAGTTGTCCGACTCGGCGCTCAACTTCATGATGGTGATCGGCTCGATCACGGCCTTGTTCATGGGCTTCTTGGGCATCATCCAAAACGACATCAAGCGCGTGGTGGCTTACTCCACCTTGTCGCAGCTGGGTTACATGACGGTGGCTTTGGGCGCCTCGGCCTACTCGGTGGCGGTGTTCCACCTGATGACGCACGCCTTCTTCAAGGCGCTGCTGTTCTTGGGTGCGGGCTCGGTCATCATGGGCATGCACCACAACCAAGACATCCGCTACATGGGTGGCGTGCGCAAGTACATGCCCATCACCTGGATCACGTCGCTGCTGGGTTCGTTGGCTTTGATTGGTACGCCTTTGTTCTCGGGTTTTTACTCCAAGGACAGCATCATCGAAGCGGTGCACCTGAGCACGCTGCCTGCCGCTGGCTTTGCCAATTTCGCGGTGTTGGTGGGTGTGTTTGTGACGGCCTTCTATTCGTTCCGCATGTACTTCTTGGTTTTCCACGGCCCAGAGCGTTACGACCAGAACCCGGACGCACACCACGGCCACGATGACCACCATGGGCACGATGATCATGGTCACGACAAACCCCACGAGTCGCCTTGGGTTGTCACGGTGCCGCTGGTCCTGCTGGCGATTCCTTCGGTGGTGATCGGTTTCATGACGATCCAGCCCATGTTGTATGGCGAATTCTTCAAGAACGTGATCTTCATCGATGCGGCCAAACACCCCGCCATGCAGCAACTGGGTCAGTTGTTCCACGGTCCCGTGGCGATGGCTGTGCATGGCCTGAGCACCGCGCCGTTCTGGCTGGCTTTGGCCGGTGTGGTGACCGCTTGGTACATGTACCTGGTCAACCCCAAGGTCCCGGCTTTCTTTGCCCAAGCCTTGCGCCCCCTCATCGTGGTGCTGGAGCAGAAGTACTTCATGGACTGGATCAACGAAAACATCCTGGCCAAGGGTGCGCGTGGTCTGGGCCGAGGCCTGTGGAAGGTGGGCGATGGCGCCATCATCGACGGCTTCTTTGTGAACGGTTCCTGGAAAGTGGTGGGTCTGGTCTCTGGCGTGGTGCGCTGGTTCCAGTCGGGTTTCCTGTACCACTACGCCCTGGTGATGATTTTGGGTGTGTTCGTGCTGATGACGTATTTCGTCTGGCTCGCTTAACAGTTTTGAGGACGAGATAAAAATGGGATTGTTAAGCCTTGCCATCTGGATGCCGATTGCGTTCGGTGTCGTCTTGCTGGCCTTTGGTCGCGACAGCCAAGCGGGCGCTGTCCGCTGGTTGGCCCTTGTGGGTGCGATCGCCAGTTTCTTGGTCACGCTGCCACTGATCTCGGGCTTTCAGCTCGGGTCTTCGGCCATGCAGTTTGTCGAAAAAGCCATGTGGTTCGAGCGCTTCAATGTGCATTACCACCTGGGTGTGGACGGC
>JAKFXJ010000229.1 GCA_021731425.1 Limnohabitans sp.
GTTGCAAGGGGTGTCGGAGTTGATCAAGCGTTTGGCCTTTTTGTTTGGGCAAGGTGAAGATGCCTTGTCGTCAGAAGAGGCCATGTCGGACGAGCAAAAAGAATTGCTGGCATTGGAAAAACTGGCGCAAGAACAAGCGCAGGGAGCACGTTGATGGAAGCGACTTTTCTGGCACAGAACTTTGTGCCCATCATGTTTGGCGGCTTGTTGGTGCTGCTGCTGACCGGTTTCCCGGTGGCCTTTGCGTTGGCCGCTTGTGGTTTGGGTTTTGGATACATCGGCATGGAGGCTGGATTGTTCCCACCATCCTTGTTCCAAGCACTGCCCTTGCGGATTTTCGGCATCATGCAAAACGACACCTTGCTGGCCATTCCGTTTTTCACCTTCATGGGCATCATTTTGCAGAAGTCAGGCATGGCCGAGGACTTGCTGGAAACCGTGGGCCAGGTGTTTGGACCGGTGCGCGGCGGCGTGGCGATTGCGGTGATTTTGGTGGGTGCCTTGTTGGCCGCGACCACGGGTGTGGTGGCGGCTGCCGTGATCTCCATGGGCTTGATTTCTTTGCCCATCATGTTGCGTTACGGTTACAGCCGGGTGATCGCCACCGGGGCCATCACGGCCTCAGGCACTTTGGCGCAGGCTATTCCGCCTTCTTTGGTTTTGATTGTGCTGGCTGACCAGTTGGGCCGCTCGGTGGGCGACATGTATGCTGGCGCTTTGTTGCCCGGCTTGCTGCTGGTGGGTTTGTATGTGCTGTTCATTGTGGTGGTGGCGATTTTCAAGCCCGCCATGGTGCCTGCCTTACCGCCTGAGGCTCGCATCTACCGCGAAGCCAATGGCAAATCCGGCCACGTGTCGCTGTTGGTTTTGTTGATCTTGTGTACGGTGGTGGGCTATGCCTGGGCGATGTCTCATGACAGCGTGATGATGGCCTGGCTCGAGCGCACGCAAGCGGCACCGTCAGATGAGGTCGTGATCATGTCGATGACCGTGGCTTCTTTGGTGGCCTTGTCACTGGCCATTGTCAATCGGGTGACGGGCATGGGCTTGTTGTCCAAACTGGCCGAGCAAGTGACCTTTGTCTTGATGCCCCCACTGATTTTGATCTTCTTGGTGTTGGGTACCATCTTTTTGGGTGTGGCCACACCCACCGAGGGTGGCGCCATGGGCGCTTTGGGTGCCTTGATCCTGGCCATTGGCAAAGGGCGTTTGGGCAAGGCACTTTTGAACCAAGCCTTGGAAAGCACCGCCAAGTTGGCTTCGTTTGTGTTGTTCATCCTGATCGGTTCGACCGTGTTCAGCTTCACGTTCAACGCAGCCGATGGTCACATTTGGGTCGAGCACCTGTTTGTGGACATGCCAGGTGGCGCGATCGGCTTTTTGATCGTGGTGAACCTCCTGATTTTCATCTTGGGCTGTTTCATCGATTTCTTCGAAATCGCTTTCATCGTGATCCCGATCCTGGCGCCTGTGGCAGAAAAAATCTTGCCTGGCATGGTGCCCGGCATGACGCCTGACCAAGCCATGATCTGGTTTGGCGTGATCGTGGCGATGAACTTACAGACCTCGTTCTTGACGCCACCCTTCGGTTTTGCGCTGTTCTATTTGCGCAGCGTTGCACCCAAGAACGATTACAAAGACCGTGTCACGGGGGAGAACATCAAGGCGGTGACCACCACCGAGATCTACAAAGGCTCGATCGCTTTCATCGTGCTTCAGTTGATCATGGTGGCGGCCATCATCATGGTCCCCTCCTTGGTGACCGGTGGCCTGCAAGAGGGGGTCAAAGTGGATGCCGAGGCGGCTTTGGAGCAGATGCTCGAGAGCGAAAGTCAGACTCAGGATGATCAAGCCGATGACCTCAAGCCTGAAGGCGAAGAGGCACCGGAGGATGATCCTGCCAAAGCTTTGGAAGCCGAAATGAAGGCAGAAAAGAAGTAAGGCCGGAGTTCTTTCCGAGTTACCCACAAAAAAACCCGGTCCTCCGGGTTTTTTTGTGGGTGCGTTTTGTCCGTGCTGTGGAGAAGAGATGGTGAGGGTGCGACCTATGCAAACTTGTTCATAGTGGACACCCCTCATGCCTTGACGGTAGCTTGTCCCTTAGCATCCACAGCGCTGTATGAACACCTTCACCGACAGCGTCCTGACGGCGCTGAACCTCGTCACTTCTTTTGATCCTGCCCTGTGGGTGGTCGTCACCCGGTCCTTGGCCGTCAGTGCCACGGCCTGCCTGCTGGCCTATGGCGTGGGTGTGGCATTGGGGGCTTGGCTGGCGGTGTCGCGTTTTCGCGGCAGGGGCGCGGTACTGGTGGGTTTGAACACTTTGCTGGCGCTGCCGTCGGTGGTGGTGGGCTTGGTGGTGTATTTGCTGCTGTCGCGCACCGGGCCTTTGGGCTTTTTGGGCTGGATGTTCAGCTTCAAGGCCATGGTGCTGGCCCAGTTCATTTTGGTGGTGCCGGTGGTGGCCGCGCTCACGCGCCAGGTGGTCGAAGACGTGGAGCGCCAGCATGGCGAGCAGTGGGCATCGCTCGGCGCAGGCCCCTGGGTGCGCAGCTTGTTGCTGGCCTGGGACGAACGCCTGGCCTTGCTCACCATTGGTGTCACCGCCTTTGGCCGCGCCATCTCGGAGGTGGGCGCGGTGATGATCGTGGGCGGCAACATCGACGGCTTCACGCGGGTCATGACCACGGCCATTGCATTGGAAACCAGCAAGGGCGATTTGCCGCTGGCGCTGGGGCTGGGCATGGTTTTGTTGGCGGTGGTGTTGCTGCTCAATGCGATGTTGGCGGGGCTGCGCCTGTGGGGTGAGCGGCGCAACGCGCGACCCGCGCCCGAGGGAAGAACCTTAGGGGCGCAGCCATGAGCGCCGTGCAGATCGGCCTGGTCGCGGTGAGTGTGCAGTTGGGTGCACAAGCGGCCTTGACGGGTGTGAACTTGTGCATTGAGCCAGGCGAGCGCGTGGCGTTGGTGGGCGCCAATGGCTCGGGTAAAAGCACTTTGCTGCGCACCTTGCATGGGCTGGTGTCACCCACACAAGGACGGGTGCAACAAGCGCCGGGGGTGCGCCAGGCCATGCTGTTCCAAAGGCCGCATTTGTTGCGCCTGTCGGCATTGAACAACGTCGCGCTGGGCTTGTGGCTAGACCGTGCACGCGGCCTGCGTTGGGCGGCCGCACAAGCGCTGGCGCTGCAGGCTTTGCAGCGCGTGGGTTTGTTGTCTGTGGCGCGGCAAAACGGTCGCCAATTGTCGGGCGGGCAGCAGCAGCGCCTGGCATTGGCCCGCGCCTGGGCACGACAGCCCGATGTGCTGCTGCTGGACGAGCCCACAGCCAGCCTGGACCCGCACGCCAAACGCGAAGTCGAAGCCCTGATGGCCGAATTTGCCTGTGCCCAAGAACGGCCGTTGACCTTAGTCTGGGCCAGCCACAACTTGGGCCAAGTCAAACGCTTGGCCACCCGAGTCATTTATCTGGAGTTCGGTCAAGTCATGGCCGACTTGCCCGTGGCCGATTTTTTCAACCCCGACCTGCTGGCTGAACACAGCACGGCTGCCCATGCTTTTGTTCAAGGAGAACTTTCATGACCTTTCCATCTTCTATGACCCGTCGCGCCTTGGTGTGTGCGGTTTTGGCCACCACCTCGGTGTGGGCACAAGCCCAGTCCATCGTGATGTCGTCCACCACCTCCACCGAGCAGTCGGGCTTGTTTGCCCACCTCTTACCCGCCTTCAAAAAAGCCAGCGGGCTGGATGTGAAAGTGGTGGCCCTGGGCACGGGCCAGGCGCTGGACATGGCGCGGCGCGGTGATGCCGATGTGGTCTTTGTGCACGACAAGGTGGCCGAAGACAAGTTTGTCGCCGATGGCTTTGGCATCAAGCGCTTGCCTGTGATGTACAACGACTTTGTCTTGATTGGCCCCAAAGCAGACCCGGCCGGTGTGAAAGGCAAAGACATTGTGGCGGCTTTGGCCAAACTGTCGGCAGGCGGCGCAGCTTTTGTCTCACGCGGCGACAAAAGCGGCACACACGCGGCCGAATTGCGTTTTTGGAAGATGGCCAACTTGGCTGACAAAAAAGGCAGTGGCTACAAAGAGTGCGGTTGCGGGATGGGCCCTGCCTTGAACATCGCCGCGTCTTCGGGTGCCTA
>JAKFXJ010000353.1 GCA_021731425.1 Limnohabitans sp.
TGGGTTTGTCGGCCTATGGCATGTTTGCCGCAGCCGTGGTACACGCCTGGATGATGACCCGCACCGAACATGACATCCGCCTGGCCCATGAAGGCTCTAGCGGCCTTCCACTGTTGACGCTGGAGCGCTTGACCTTTCGATTTGTCTGGGCAGGCTTTGCGCTGTTGACGGCCACCTTGGTCGCGGGCGCACTGTTTGGCGAAGCCCTGTATGGCCAAAGCCACACCGAATGGCGCTGGGACCACAAACGTGTCTTTGCCGTTCTGTCTTGGCTCACCTTTGCCACCTTGCTGGTGGGCCGCAGCCAATGGGGCTGGCGGGGCCGCCGCGCTGTGCGGGTGCTCTACATCGGCGCGGGCTTGCTGCTGCTCTCTTACGCGGGTTCGCGCTTTGTGCTGGAAGTTTTGATTGGACGGGCTGGATGAAATACCTGATTTGGCTCTTGGTCATTGTGTTGGCGATCTGGGCTTTCAAACGCAGCCGCCGCGTCAACACGGTTTCACCCGAAGACAAGCCCCCAGCCTCCCCGGCTACACCAGCCAATATGGCGGTCTGCCTGCATTGCGGCATCCATCTGCCCCAAGACGAAGCCGTCACGGGCGAAAAAGGCCTGTACTGCAGCACCGAGCACCGCGCAGCCGCTCAAGACCGCAACCCGGTGTGAACACCCGGGCCTGATGCGCCCATCCACAGCCCACACCCCGCCATGTCTGACCACCCCAGTACAACCACCAGCCTTTGGGACAAGGGTTGGTATGCACCCGCCCAAAGATTGGATTCGCCCAACTTCGGCCCCAGACCCTCGGGCGCCTGCATCGATTTGCTGGTGATCCATTCCATCAGCCTGCCGCCTGGGCAATATGGCGGCCAAGAGGTGCAAGCGCTGTTCACCAACCAACTGGACTGGGACGCCCACCCGTACTTCTCCCAAATACGGGGCTTGCAGGTGTCCTCACACTTCTACATCCGGCGTGACGGCAGCCTGTGGCAGTTTGTCAGTGCCGACGAGCGGGCATGGCATGCCGGCCAGTCCGAGTACCGGGGACGCCCCCAATGCAATGACGACTCGATCGGCATCGAGCTCGAAGGCTTGGAGGGCGATGTCTTCGAGGACGCACAATACGAGCAATTGCGTCGGCTGTGCCTGGACTTGCACCGGCACTACCCGATTGCGCACATCGCCGGCCATGAGCACATCTCACCGGGTCGCAAGCACGACCCGGGAGCCGGATTTGACTGGATGCGACTGAAGGCATCGGTCAAATTGCCAAATCGGTATTTTCCCCTGTGCCTTTGATGCGACAAGCAAAAAAATATTTTTGTTTATTTTTACAGTTAACTGAGCGTTTCATCAGTTGCTGAGCACAGCAGCCCGGTTTGGGCAGGCCCTTGAAATCCAGCGATTGCGCAAGAAAAGCCCCTGGAAGTCGCATCGCAATTGAGTCTGCCCCGCCCAAGCCCGTCTTTTGTTGATTTTCAGAGGCTTTTTTCAGCCTCTGAAAAGCCCGTTCGCACGCCGTGAACCAAGCAAAGCCTCGCACTTTCGATCCAGGGGTCATTTTGTAACGGTACACTACCTGTAGTGGCTTGTCATGACCCCGGACACCAGATATAGTGTCCGTTACAAATTATCACAAATACCCCGAACGGCAATTCCACCCCGTTTGAACGTCTCAACTTCGAACCAAAACACAAAGATGACCATGCAAACTGACCTGTCCATCCCTCCCACAACCTCTGGTCTGATGAGCCTGCCCGCCGACCGGGCTGACGCGGCCGCCTTGAACCCCCTGAACCACTACCAAATCATCCGCCGAAACGGTGCTGTGGTGCCTTTTGAGCCCAACAAAATCGCCGTGGCCATGATGAAAGCCTTCTTGGCGGTGCACGGCACCCAAGGTGCAGCATCTGCCAGCGTTCGCGAAGTGGTCGAAGAACTGACGCAAAACGTGGTCCGCGCCCTGATGCGCTCACGCCCCGGTGGTGGCACTTTCCACATTGAAGACGTGCAAGACCAGGTCGAATTGGGCCTGATGCGCAGCAGCAACCACGAAGTGGCCCGTGCCTATGTGTTGTACCGTGAGCGTCGCACCCAAGAGCGTTCACAGCAAAGCCAAGCCGTGACACCCGTGGCTCAAGAGCCTGCACTGCAAGTCATGGACCAAGGCCAACGTGTCGCCTTGGATCTGAAATACCTCAAAACCCTGATGGTGAACGCCTGTGCAGGCTTGGGCAAAGACGTCAGCCCCGAGCCCATCATGGTTGAGACCATGCGCAACCTGTACGACGGTGTGCCCATGGAAGAGGTCTACAAAGCCTCCATCCTCGCCTCGCGCACCCTGATCGAAAAAGACCCTGACTACACCTACGTCACCGCCCGTCTGCTGATGCACACCATCGCCAAGGAAATCCTGGGCAAGGAAGTCACCCAAGATCAGATGGCCGAGGAGTACATCAACTACTTCCCCCAGTTCATCAAAAAGGGCATCGACAACGACCTGCTGGACGCCAAGTTGGCTCAGTTTGACCTGAAAAAACTGGCCGAAGCCCTCAAGCCCGAGCGTGACCTGCAGTTCGACTACCTGGGCCTGCAGACCCTGTATGACCGCTATTTCCTGCACGTGCGCAAGCAACGCATCGAAATGCCTCAGGCTTTCTTCATGCGTGTGGCCATGGGCCTGTCGGTCAATGAAATTGACCGTGAGGCCCGCGCCATCGAGTTCTATGAAGTCCTGTCGTCGTTTGACTTCATGTCCTCCACCCCCACCCTGTTCAACAGCGGCACCTTGCGTCCCCAGCTGTCGAGCTGCTACCTGACCACCGTGCCCGATGACCTGGACGGCATTTACGAGTCCATCAAGGAAAACGCCTTGTTGTCCAAATTTGCGGGCGGTCTGGGCAACGACTGGACGCGTGTGCGGGCCATGGGCTCCCACATCAAGGGCACCAACGGTGAATCCCAAGGCGTGGTGCCTTTCCTGAAGGTGGTCAACGACACGGCTGTGGCCGTGAACCAGGGCGGCAAGCGCAAGGGCGCGGTCTGCACGTATCTGGAGACCTGGCACCTGGACATCGAAGAATTCCTGGAGCTGCGCAAAAACACCGGTGATGACCGCCGCCGCACCCACGACATGAACACGGCCAACTGGATCCCCGACCTGTTCATGCGCCGCGTCATGGAAAAAGGCAACTGGACCTTGTTCTCGCCTTCAGACTGCCCGGACCTGCATGACAAATTCGGTGCCGACTTCGAAAAAGCCTACACCGCCTACGAGGCCAAAGCCGAACGTGGCGAGATCAAGCCTAGCAAAAAGCTGCCCGCCACCGACCTGTGGCGCAAGATGCTGTCGATGTTGTTCGAGACCGGCCATCCTTGGATCACCTTCAAAGACGCCTGCAACGTGCGCTCGCCTCAGCAGCACGCAGGTGTGGTGCACTCCTCCAACCTGTGCACCGAGATCACACTCAACACCAGCGACACCGAAACCGCTGTTTGCAACTTGGGCTCGGTCAACCTGGCGCGTCACCTCAAGGACAGCGCCAGCGGCAAGGTCCTCGACCATGACAAGTTGAAAAAGACCATCTCCACGGCCATGCGCATGCTGGACAACGTGATCGACATCAACTACTACGCGGTCAAGAAAGCACGCGACTCCAACATCCGCCACCGCCCCGTGGGTCTGGGCCTGATGGCCTTCCAGGATTCGCTGTACGAGATGCGCATCTCTTACGCCTCGCAAGCCGCTGTCGAATTTGCCGACCAGTCGATGGAAGCGATCTGCTACTACGCCTACTGGGCCTCCACCGAGTTGTCCAAAGAGCGCGGTCAGTACTCCAGCTACAAGGGCTCGCTGTGGGACCAGGGCATCTTGCCTTTGGACACCATTGACTTGCTGGCACGCGAGCGCGGCGGCTATGTGGAAGTGGACCGTTCGGCCACCCTGGATTGGAATGCCTTGCGCCAGAAAATCAAGGCGGACGGCATGCGCAACTCCAACTGCGTAGCCATCGCTCCCACCGCCACCATCTCCAACATCATTGGCGTGGACGCCTCGATCGAGCCCTGCTTTGGCAACCTGTCGGTGAAGTCCAACCTGTCGGGCGAGTTCACCGTCATCAACAGCTATTTGGTGCGTGAC
>JAKFXJ010000390.1 GCA_021731425.1 Limnohabitans sp.
GGGGTAGCAGCCTTTTTTGAAGTTCACACCGCCCACCGATTCGTAATTGAGCATTTGCGGCACAAAGGCCTCGAACACGGGTTGGCTGACCAAAGTCACGCCGCTCATCACTTCGGACCAGGACCACACATCTGTGGGCACTTCGGCGCCAGCAGGCAAGGCATGGCCCGCCGGGGCGATCCACAAAGCGCGGGGAATGTGGGACTCGCCCAGCACGGCGGGGTAAAGCGCCACCGCGTGAACCCCATCCTGGATCATGGTTTGCCAAGGGGCGGCCTGGCCCACTGCAGCACGGGCGCTGTCGCCCATCAAGCCGCGCAGCTGCCACTGGCCGGTGGCGTCACTCATTTTGACTTTTGCCCGCAGCACAAACATGGACAGGCGCTTGAGGGTCTGGGCGAGCAAATCCAGGCTCAAAACCAGCAAGACGGTGTCGGGTGCGGTTTTGACGAGGATGAAGCTGGCCTGCATGCGGCCCTTGGCCGAGCAAAAAGCCACCAGCCTCGACTGACCCACGGGCAAGAGCAGCACGTCGTTGCTCAGCTGGTTGTGCAAAAAGTTGGCGGCGTCCTCACCCTGGGCCTGAATCACGCCCCAATGGGGCAGGGGGCAGCTGCCATTCAAATGGCTTAAAAGTTCAGGGCTGAAATCTGCAGGGCTGTTCATGTCGCAACTCGGTCGTTTGGCAAGGCATGAATTATCATCCCCTCGACGTTTTCAATACCCAAACAAGGACATGGCTGTGCTCAAAGGCTTGATGAAGTGGTTGGTCGGCCTGTTGATGGTGGCCTTGGGCCTGCTGGGCGGCGCTTTCTGGTGGGTTCAGCAGCCGCTGGACACCCGCCAAACGACACTCGATTTGTCGATCGAGCCCGGCACATCAGCGCAAGGCATTGCCCAAGCGGTGGCCGATACAGGCGCTCAGACCTCGCCCACACTGCTCTACGCCTGGTTCCGTTTGTCGGGCCAATCGCGCCTGATGCGGGCGGGCAGTTATGAAATTGCGCCGGGGACAACACCAGAGCGGCTGCTGCGTATGCTGGTGCGGGGCGAGGAAAGCCTGAGAACTGTGACGGTGGTGGAGGGCTGGAACTGGCGACAAGTGCGTCAGGCCTTGGCCAAAGCCGAAAACCTGAAACCCGACAGCCGCGCTTTGTCGGATGAGGCCTTGATGGCGAAACTGGGCCGCCCCGGTGTGGCCCCGGAAGGCCGTTTTTACCCAGACACCTACTCGTATGCCAAAGGCACCAGCGATCTGGCGGTGTTGCAGCGGGCCATGAAAGCCATGGACAAACATCTGCAGCAGGCGTGGGAAGCTCGGCAACCTGGCACTGCTTTGCAGTCCCCAGAGCAGGCGCTGATTCTGGCCAGCATTGTCGAAAAAGAAACGGGCAAAGCCCAAGACCGGGGGCAGATTTCGGGTGTGTTCAACAACCGTTTGCGCATCGGCATGCGCCTGCAAACCGACCCGACCGTGATTTATGGTCTGGGCGAGGCTTTTGACGGCAATTTGCGCCGAGTGCATCTCACCAACGACACCCCCTGGAACACCTACACCCGGGCCGGTCTGCCGCCCACGCCCATTGCCATGCCGGGCAAAGCATCTTTGCTGGCCGCGGTGCAACCTGTCAAAACATCCGCGATTTATTTTGTGGCCAAAGGCGATGGCAGCAGCCACTTCAGTGCCACGCTGGACGAACACAACCGGGCCGTGAACAGATACCAAAGAGGCCAAAAGTAGGTCTTGGTTTGCAAGTCGCATTGTGGTTTGAGACCACGCATGCCAGGGGCGACTCCTGCGACAATTGGCTTTTGTTTTGACCACCCACCATGACACGCGGTTTGTTCATCAGTTTTGAAGGCATCGACGGTGCGGGCAAGTCCACGCACATCGCTCGTGTGGCCGAATTGTTTCGCCAAGCGGGCAGGGCGGTGGTGCTGACCCGTGAGCCTGGTGGCACGCCCGTTTCTGAAAAGCTGCGCGAATTGGTGCTGCACGAGCCCATGGACCCGCTGACCGAGGCGCTGTTGATGTTCGCTGCTCGGCGTGAGCACTTGGTTCAGGTGATCGAGCCCGCATTGGCCCGAGGTGAGGTGGTTTTGTGCGACCGGTTCACCGACGCCACCTTCGCCTACCAAGGCGGTGGCCGTGGCTTTGATTGGCAGGTCTTGGGTGAGCTTGAGCGCATGGTGCAAGCATTGCCTGATGGCACTTTGCGCCAACCCGACCTCACCGTTTGGTTCGACCTGGATCCCCTGATCGCGGCTGAGCGGCTGGCTTCGGCCCGGGTGCCGGACAAGTTCGAATCCCAACCGGCGGACTTTTTTGCCGCTGTGCGTGCCGGTTATGCCCGCCGACAAGCCGACATGCCCAACCGTTTTGTCCGCATTGACGCTGCCCAAACCATGGAAGCCGTCGGCGCTGATGTTTCCCGCATCGTGCGCTCGTGGCTGCAAGGGAGCGCCGGATGAGCGCCGTCTTGAACGCACCCTGGATTGCCCGGCAGGCCACCGATTTGTTGGCCCAGCGAGGACACGCCTGGTTGCTTCAAGGCCCGTCGGGCCTTGGCCAGTACGAGTTGGCTTTGGCTTTGGCTTCGGCTTGGCTGTGCGAAAAACCCACTGCGCAAGGCGCCTGTGGCGACTGCCCCAGTTGCCATGCGGTTGCCGTGCACACACACGCAGACTTGGCGGTGCTGATGCCCGAGACGGTGATGATCGAGCTGGGCTGGCCTTTGTCTGAAAAAGCCCAAGACGAAATCGACAAAAAAACCCGCAAACCCAGCAAAGAGATTCGGGTGGACGCGATGCGCGATGCAGTGGAGTTTTCGCAGCGCACGGACGCCCGCGGGCGGGGCAAGGCGGTGCTGGTGTTTCCGGCTGAGCGCATGAACACCATCACGGCCAACGCGCTGCTCAAAACCCTGGAAGAGCCACCTGGCGATGTGCGTTTTGTGCTGGCCACCGAGGCCAGCCACATGCTGTTGCCCACCATCCGCAGCCGCTGCTTGGCCCACACCATGATGTGGCCCGAAGCCGATGAGGCACTTCCGTGGCTCACCAATCAGGGGGTGCCCGCCGCTGTAGCACAAGACCTGCTGCGCAGTGCGGGCGGCCGTCCTGCCGATGTGCTGCGCCAGGCCGAATCCGGTTTGTCACCCGATTGGTGGGCCCATTTGCCCAAGGCCATGCGCCAAGGAGATGCCCGGCACTTGGCCGATTTGAGTCCGGCCCAGGCCATCGATGCTTTGCAAAAGCTTTGTCACG
The DNA here is from genome assembly GCA_021731425.1 of Limnohabitans sp. Taxonomy (GTDB): domain Bacteria; phylum Pseudomonadota; class Gammaproteobacteria; order Burkholderiales; family Burkholderiaceae_C; genus Limnohabitans_A. Next base: position 3,268 of record JAKFXJ010000390.1, read on the forward strand.
ACCTGGTGCTTCGCCAATCCGGCGCTGTGCCGAGGTTCTTTGAGGCCTCGCAATTGCCACCCAGCACGGCGTCTGTGACGGTGCTGACCGACTGGTTCAAACGCCTGATGCAGTCGGCCCGCACGGCCGAACACCCTTTTAACGCCGGTCTGATGCTCGAAGCGCTGACCGCTGATGCCCACCAAACACTGATGTCCAAGGGCTGAGCCATGTACACCGATTCCCATTGCCACCTGAATTTCCCCGAATTGATGAGTGAGCTGGACAACATCCAGCAGGCCATGGTGGCCGCCCAAGTGACCCGCGCCTTGGTCATTTGCACCACGATGGAAAAGTTTGACGAGGTGCACAACCTGGCCATGGCCAACAACAACATGTGGGCCACGGTGGGTGTTCATCCTGACAATGAAGGCGTGCGCGAGCCCAGCCTGCAGGACTTGCTGGACGGCGCTGCTCGCCCCAAAGTGGTGGCGATTGGCGAGACCGGCTTGGATTACTACCAAATGGACGAGCGCAAAGGAGGGCGCACCGTAGCCGACATGGAATGGCAGCGCGAGCGTTTTCGCACCCACATCCGGGCGGGCAGGCAAACCCAACTGCCGCTTGTGATCCACACACGCCAAGCCTCAGACGACACGATTGCCATTTTGAAAGAAGAGGGTGAGACGGGTGGGGCAGGGTGTGCGGGCGGTGTCTTCCATTGCTTCACCGAAAGCCAGCAGGTGGCCCGTGCTGCTTTGGACTTGGGGTTTTACATCTCGTTTTCCGGCATCATGACCTTCAAAACGGCGGCCGACTTGCGTGAAGTGGCCAAATTTGTGCCCGATGACCGGCTGCTCATCGAAACCGACAGCCCTTATTTG
>JAKFXJ010000296.1 GCA_021731425.1 Limnohabitans sp.
CCAGATGTTGGTCTTGCGCTTCTTGGGGCGTGGTGGTTTGGCGCTTGCGCCATTGGCCCAGCAGCACAGCCCCCAAACCCCCCACCAGCGCTGCGGCGACCAACTGTGTGTTCAGGCCATGGCTCGCCATGGCCACCAAGGCGGCAGCCACGGCCCCAAGGCTCAACATCAACAGATAAAAAGTGCCTGTCAACAACTCCAGTGCCACCAAGACACCGGCCAAAACCCACCACATCGTTGCATCAGCCATCGCGATATCTCCTTGCTCCTGTTCACATTGTGATGCTCAAGAACTGCGTCCATTAAACGCCTTGTCTAAATGAAGCGTAAGTGTTTGTGCTCAATGCCGCAGCCAGGCAAGGATAATCAACCCCCATGCAATTCCCCGAACCCCAACGCTGGCGCTTGTCTGTGGCCCCCATGATGGACTGGACGCACGCACCCCTACAGGCCGCATAAACACTGGGATTTTTTCTGGTGCCGCCACCGCTGATGCACTGAGCGGTGCATAAGCAGGGGCTGGCGAGTTCACCAGTGCATCAATCTGCTGGAGAAAACTCCCATGGGGCCTTCGTCACAGGCATTGGTCCTTTGACGGTTTCATTGGCCCTGATGCCGACTTGGGAGGCAAACCACCCGTGGCAGACATCGCCCTTGCGGTCGTGCTGATGGCACAGAAACGGCACTCGTTCAACCACAGCTTTGAACACGTCCATTTGTGTCTGAAGGCACCCATTGGGCACCGTGCCAGCGCGAAACGCGCAGGACTTGCAGCGCTCGTCAGGCTCGCCCGTGGCGGCCAAATGTTTCACCCATGGCTCGGTGATGCTCACGATTTGCTGGCCAAGGGCGCGGCCTTCGGGTGATACGCGACTGGTGTTATTGGTCATGCTCAATCTTTTCCAAAGCCCGACACATACGGCTGTCCGGTGGCCTCGTTCCAACGATGCACGGCGGTGCGGTATTCGTCGATCAGGTTTCCCGCGCTGTTGTAGGAAGCGGTTGGGTTGAGCATCATGCACTCCAGTTCAATGGCAAGGCGGTGGGCAAACTGGTTGCCTGGATCAGCGCGCAACACTTCTAGTTCATCGCCCCGCAAATACCATTCACGCTCAAAGTGCTCTGATTGGTCATTGGCTTTCTTGAGACTGGACCTCAGCGCCTCGTTCTCAGCAACAAGCCGCTTGCGTTCTTGCTCCAGTTCATCGGCGTGTCGCCATCCTTCACGGCAGGACTGATGCAATCTGCGCAGTTCGGCGGCGGCCTCTTTGTCCCAGCGCGTTGACAGGCTCATGCGTTCTAAGGTGTCTGCCAGCCGCAGAGCTTCCGATTGTGTGCTCATACCTGGCTCCTTTGCCACAGAGCCTTGGCCTCGGCTTCCGTTTTGTCGATCCAATCCCCCAGCGCTTCAGCACTGACCATCATGGGGGCCTTGCGGCTGTTGGTCAGTCGGAAAGTCGGGACGGGCAGCTCGTTGCGCGCGGCCTTCTTCAGCGCTTCCTCGTAGGACAGACTGAAATAGCGCTCGCAAACCTCGGCCAGGGGAATGGACGGGGATTTGTGAATGGACATTAGGGCGAGCGACGTGATCATGCTTTTGCCTTGCTGTAAACGTGAAAGCGCTTGGGGTTCGTGTCGTGGGCCTGCTTCTTGTTGCTCAGGCCTGGGATGGTTGACGTGTCGATTCCGTCGGCGCGCTTGCGGTTGACCGTGGCACTGGAATTCTTGCCAGCCACTGCGGCTCGTTGGATGGGCGTTGCGATGGTGGACGCGCCGCTCCAGTTGAATGCGTTTCGTTGGCTTTTGGGTGTGCCGTCTGGCCAGGTGTAGCTCATGCGGCGCAGCCTTCCAGCTTCTTCCAGCCTCGGTCATCATCGCCATCGTCGTCGCACGCACAGGCCCAGACAATCTCAGGCTTGGTGAACGACTTGATCATGCCGTCGTCGGTGACCGAAAAGATGATGTAGTCGCCATAGCCCTGATCACCGTGGCAGAGAAAGTCATTGGGGACGTAGTACCCGGACCACTTGGCAATACGTTGGCGGTTTTCGTCCAGTAGCCAGTATTCACCGGCATCACACACCTTGAAATGGATGTCTGCCGTCATGCCAGCGGGCCAGTCCATCACGCAGCCATCAGACAACCGGATAACCGGGCACCAATTCGCACCTTTGCGCAATGGGATCAGCGTCCCGTTTGTGTCTTCTTGGCCGTTGATGGTGGCGTCTTCCCAGTAGCGCACTTCAGCGCTTGCTTCAATGTAGATAGGCGTCATGGTGTTGCTTTGTTGGTGGGCCTACTCGCTGCGTCTGCGTCAGAGCTTTTGGGGCACCGCTCGGGTTCTCTGTAAGGCGATCCCGCAGCATCAGCTTTCGGCCCGTTTTCAGTGTTGCCAGGTGGCCGCTTTGACCGCCCACATCTGCCCGGTCTGAATTTCGGTGATGGCGATGCTGGCCATGCGTGCTATTTCAGAGTTGGGCTGGTTGGTGCGCAGCTCGTGAATCTCGTCGATCAGGTCAGCGCACTTCTGCTTGATCGCCTGGACCGTTGGGTCGTTGCTGGGGTTGAAGGTCAGGCCGACGGCCTTTTCGCCAAAGGTCATTGGTCGTGTGTTTTCGGTCATGGTCTTGCTTTCTTGCTTTGGTGATGATTACTTGCTGGCGTAAGCGCCAATCAGGACAGGCAGCTCGGACCCAAGGGCTTCGCGTGCCAGGTCGGCAAACTCGTTTGCCATTTCTTCGTCGTGCAGCTCTTGCTTCACGATGCGCAGGCTGATCGCTGGCTTGTCGCCACCAGTCAGCACGCCCAGGCGCAGGACAAACTGGCGCGACTCCAGGCCGTGGTACGGCTCGCAGTCAAAGTAGATCGTGGTCGGGATCGGCTCGGCGCTGGTGGCCTGCACCGATTCAAACGCGCTCTTGCTTGCGCTCAGGGACTGCTCGCTCGATTCCAGCTTGCGCATGGATTCGATGGACAGTTTGCGAATGGCTGCGATGGCCTTTGGCAATGTGATGCCGCCCTGGTCGTTGAAGCACTGGACCTGGCCGGGCCAGTCTTCCAGGAATTCGGCGGCCTTCAGTTGGCTGATCGCCTGGCCGCTGGCGTGCGCCTTCAGTGCTGCATAGGCGGCCGTGCGCTTGAGTTGCACCTTGGCGCGGTTGTCGGTGTGGCCAGGATCGGCAGCGGTGCCCAGGTTCAGCACGGCGGTGGCGCTCATTTCATCCGCATCGACAAACACGGTGGCACCTTCTTCGGCGTGCGCCTTGGTGTACGTCGCAAAATCGCTCAGTGCGTGGGTGGTCATGACGCCACGGGCGCGGCGGCGATTCGGCAGGTATTGCTCCAAGTCGTGTGTTTCAAAGCGACTCGGCAAAGCCACGATGGCCTTGTCTTTGAATGCGGATGCCACCGCATTGCTGGCTTGGTAGATGCCGGTGCCTTCGTTGATGGCGTCAATGGCTTCTTTGTCAAACATGATGGTGCTGCTTTCTTGGTGCTGGGGTTAAACGATTTCGCTTTGCTTGCTGAACAGGGGCGCTTGCGCCAGGCTCAGTGCGCCACCTTTGCCGACGTGCAGCACGGTGGAGGTTTCTACTTCTTCGCTCTGTGCGCCCATGGACGTGGGGTTGCTGAACTTCACGCCATGGGTGACGCGCACCTGGTAGGTGCCGGGGATCTTGTGGATGTCGAACACCACGGCCACCTTGCCCTTGCGTTCGTGGTCCACCACGGCAGCGGCCACGCGGGACAGGGCGGTGGACAACATCACTTCAAACTGGCCGCCGTCCAGGTCGGTGATGAACTCGGCCACGTCTGTTGCAGCGGCTGCGGGTCGGTTGGTTTGCTTCTCGGTCATATTTGCCTTTCGGTTGGTTGAGGGGAATCGTCAAAACGGGATGTCGTCGTCCATGTCATCAAACCCGCTCGGGGCTGGCGCTGGCGCTGGTCGTGGACTTGCGGCGGGTGCCTGGCGCTGTGCCGGTGCTCCGCCCTGGTTGGAGTCGCGGCCGCCCAGCATCTTCATGGTCTCGGCGCGAATCTCGGTGGCGTAGCGCTCGGCTCCGTCCTTGTCGGTGTATTTGCGGGTTTTGATCTTTCCCTGGATGAAAACCAGCGAACCCTTCTT
>JAKFXJ010000155.1 GCA_021731425.1 Limnohabitans sp.
AAAGATGTCGTGCTTTTTCAGGCGGATCTCGATGAACAAGTCGCCCGGTGGCCCGCCATTGGTGCCCGGTTCGCCGTTGCCGGCGCTGCGGATGCGCATGCCGTCGTCGATGCCGGCCGGGATCTTGACTTCCAGCGTTTTTTGTTTTTTTACTTTGCCTTGCCCTTGGCAAGTGCCGCAAGGCTCGGGAATGATCTTGCCCGTGCCTCGGCAGTGTGGACAAGTTTGCTGCACGCTGAAAAATCCCTGGCGCATCTGCACTTGGCCTTGGCCGTGGCAAGTCGAGCAGGTCTTGGCGCTGGTGCCCGGTTTGGCGCCTGTGCCGTGGCAGGTATCGCACTCGTCCCAGCTGGGGATGCGCAGCTGCGAGTCTTTGCCGTTGGCCGCTTCTTCCAACGTGATTTCCATCGCGTAGCTGAGGTCCGCCCCCCGGAAGACCTGGCGTCCACCGCCGCGTCCGCCCCGGCCCTGGCCACCAAAGATGTCACCGAAGATGTCACCAAACGCATCGCCGAAACCACCAAAGCCTTCGGCACCACCGCGCATATTGGGGTCGACCCCGGCATGGCCATGCTGGTCATAGGCCGCGCGTTTTTGCGGGTCCGACAGCATCTCGTAGGCCTCTTTGGCCTCTTTGAATTTACCCTCGGCCTCTTTGGCCTTGGCGTCTTCCCCCTGGTTGCGGTCAGGGTGGTACTTCATCGCCAGCTTGCGATAAGCCTTTTTGATGTCTTCATCCGAAGCGTTTTTGGCAACGCCCAGCAATTCGTAAAAATCTCGTTTTGTCGCCATGGGGCAAATCCAACCGTTAGAACAAGAACGCCGCGAAGGCGATTCAGAGGCCTGAATCAGCTTGCGCGGCGGGACTGCGGCCAGGCCGCAGCGGGTGGGGTATTAGCCCTTTTTGACTTCCTTGACTTCTGCGTCTACCACATTGTCGTCTTGGGGCTTGGCATCGGCGCCGCCGGCTGCAGCACCCGCAGCGGCTTGCTGGGCTTGCATGTCGGCATAGACCTTCTCGCCCAGCTTTTGGCTGGCGGTCATCAGAGCTTCGGTTTTGGCTTCGATGGCGTCTTTGTCTTCGCCCTTGAGGACCTCTTCCAGTGCCTTGGTGGCGACCTCGATGGCTTCTTTTTCTGCCGCTTCGATCTTGTCGCCGTGCTCGGTCAGGCTCTTTTTCACGCTGTGCACAGCGGCTTCGCCGGCGTTGCGGGCTTGCACGAGTTCGAGCTTTTTCTTGTCCTCCACCGCATTCAGCTCGGCGTCTTTCACCATTTGCTGGATTTCGGCTTCGGAGAGACCGGAGTTGGCCTTGATGGTGATTTTGTTTTCTTTGCCGGTGCCTTTGTCTTTGGCGCCCACGTGCAGGATGCCGTTGGCGTCGATGTCAAAAGACACTTCGATCTGAGGCGTGCCGCGTGCGGCTGGTGGGATGCCTTCGAGGTTAAATTCGCCCAGCAGCTTGTTGCCCGAAGCGATGTCGCGCTCACCTTGGAACACCTTGATCGTCACAGCCGGCTGGTTGTCTTCGGCGGTCGAGAAGGTCTGTGCAAACTTGGTCGGGATGGTGGTGTTCTTGGTGATCATCTTGGTCATCACACCGCCCATGGTCTCAATGCCCAGGGACAGAGGGGTCACGTCGAGCAGCAGCACGTCGGTGCGGTCACCAGACAAGACTTGACCTTGAATCGCAGCGCCCACGGCCACGGCTTCGTCGGGGTTCACATCTTTGCGGGGTTCTTTGCCGAAGAACTCTTTGACCTTCTCTTGCACCTTGGGCATGCGGGACATGCCGCCGACCAAGATGATGTCGTCGATCTCACCGACCGATACGCCAGCATCCTTGATCGCCATGCGGCAAGGGGCGATGGTGCGCTCGATCAGCTCTTCCACCAACTGCTCCAGCTTGGCGCGGGTCAGCTTGATGTTCAGGTGTTTGGGGCCTGTGGCGTCGGCTGTGATGTAGGGCAGGTTGACATCGGTGGATGCCGAGCTCGACAACTCGATTTTGGCTTTTTCAGCGGCTTCTTTCAGGCGCTGCAGGGCCAGCACGTCTTTGGCCAGATCGACACCGGATTCTTTCTTGAACTCGGTGATGATGTGGTCGATGATGCGCTGGTCAAAGTCTTCGCCGCCCAGGAAGGTGTCGCCGTTGGTGGAGAGCACTTCGAACTGCTTTTCGCCATCGACATCGGCGATCTCGATGATGGACACGTCAAACGTGCCGCCACCCAGGTCGTACACGGCGATTTTGCGGTCGCCCTTTTCCTGCTTGTCCAGGCCAAAGGCCAAGGCTGCGGCGGTGGGCTCGTTGATGATGCGCTTGACGTCCAGACCGGCAATCCGGCCAGCGTCTTTGGTGGCCTGACGCTGGGCGTCGTTGAAGTAAGCTGGCACCGTGATCACGGCTTCGGTCACTTCTTCGCCGAGGTAGTCTTCGGCGGTTTTCTTCATCTTGCGCAAAATTTCAGCGCTGATCTGGGGCGGGGCCAACTTGTTGCCACGCACTTCCACCCAAGCGTCGCCGTTGTCGGCTTTGGCGATGGTGTAAGGCATCAGGTCGATGTCTTTTTGGACTTCTTTTTCGGCGAACTTGCGACCGATCAAGCGCTTGACCGCGTACAGCGTGTTCTTGGGGTTGGTGACGGCCTGGCGTTTGGCCGATGCGCCGACCAGAATCTCGCCGTCTTCTTGGTACGCAATGATCGACGGGGTGGTGCGAGCGCCTTCGGCGTTCTCGATCACTTTGGTCGTGTTGCCTTCCATGATGGCCACGCACGAGTTGGTGGTGCCCAAGTCAATACCGATGATTCTTCCCATTTTGATACTCCGAAATTGGTTAAAAGTGCAATGTTTGGCAGTTGAGGCGGCTGGGAGGCTTTTCAAGTCCCCCCTTCGCTAAAAAGGTTTTATTTGGGGGCGGTCACTGTGACCAAAGCCGGACGCAGCACGCGCTCGGCAATGGAATAACCCTTTTGCAGCACGTTGACCACGGTATTGGGCTCCTGCGATGCGGGCACCACGCTGATGGCTTGGTGGTGGTGCGGGTCGAATTTGGTGCCTGCGGGCGGGGCAATTTCGACCACTTTGTTGCGCTCCAAGGCGCTTTTGAGCTGGCGCAAGGTGGCTTCAGAGCCTTCGCGGATCTGTTCAATCGTCACATTGGGGATGGCCAGACCGGCTTCCAGGCTGTCGAGCACCGGCAGCAGGCTGTCGGCAAAGCCCTCGACTGCAAATTTGCGGGCCTTGGCAATTTCGTCGTCGGCGCGTCGGCGGGCGTTTTGCACATCGGCCTGGGCACGCAGGTACTGGTCGGCCAGATCGGCGTTTTGCGCCTTCAGGTTCGCGAGCTCGGCCTGGGCATCGGCCAGCGGGTCCGTGGCGGGCATGGCAGCGGCGGCAGCCAGTTCTTCGTCACTCAGGGGCTTGGGGTCTTGGTTTTGGGTGGCTTCTGACATGAACAATGTCCGCAAAAAATGAATACCCCTCATAAATAGGGGCGTTGTTTCAGGCTTCAAGGGGGGCTTTGCAGGTCACAGGCCCCGGGTATGACGCCAAAGTGGCGCAAGAAAAACCCGCCCAAAGGCGGGTTCTACCTTAGTCTGTTCGCTTGGGGCTCAATCGAGGGCCAGCAGTTCCACGTCGAACTTCAAGGTGGCGTTGGGTGGGATCACGCCGCCAGCGCCACGGGCACCGTAGCCCAGCTCGGCCGGGATGATCAGGGTGCGTTGACCGCCAACCTTCATGCCCGCCACGCCTTCATCCCAGCCCTTGATGACCATGCCGGCGCCCAGGCCGAACACAAAGGGGTCGCGGCGGTCGCGGCTCGAGTCGAATTTGGCCCCTTGCTGGCCATCCTTGTAGAGCCAGCCGGTGTAGTGCACGGTGACATCTTGACCTGCGGTGGCGACAGCGCCTTCGCCCACGACGGTGTCTTCGTATTGCAGGCCGGAGGGGGTGGTGTTCATGGGGTTTCCTGTCAGAAAGGGTCCGTTGCCGCTGACGGGCCGCCGGGGTGTGGAAAACCTAAAATTATGCCAGCCCCGCCAACCCTCAGTTGGCCCCTTGGCGTTTGGCCAAATCGCGCATCAGCGCACCCACGCCATAGGTCCAAGCCG
>JAKFXJ010000368.1 GCA_021731425.1 Limnohabitans sp.
TGCCCGTGGCCTTGACCGGCATGGCGCTGGTGTGGATGGTGCTTAAGCAGAGGGCTGAGCAGAAAAACGCGCCAGCAGCCAGCGCTTGAGCGCGGCGAACACCTGAGCACGGTAGAGGTCGTTGAAGATCTCGTGGTACATGGCCTCAAAACACTGTGCCTGCACCACGTCCTGAGGTGCGGCGTTTGCCACGTCGGCTGTGGCCTGCGGGTTGACCAGCTTGTCTTGCCCCGCGTACAGCAACAAGGTGGGCACTTGCCACTTCGACGCATCGTGCAAGGTCTTCTCGCCGTTTTCCAAAATCCATGCGGCCAAACCCACTGAAATGCGACGGTGCACGAGCGCATCGGCCTTGTAGGCCTTCACCACATCGGGATCACGCGACACAAACTCGGTTTTGAGGCCATTGTCCACGCGCAAGTGGGGCACCACGCGGGGCAAGGTCGCCAGCAGGATTTTCTGGAAAAAACTGGGGAAAGCACCCAAGGCAGGCGATGACAACACCGCCGCATCGACCGAGCGCAGCTGTTCGGCCAGCGTACGGGCCACCACCAAGCCACCCATGCTGTGGCCCAGCACGATGAGGGGCAAGTCCTTCATGGCCGGGCGCTGGCGTGTGTCGTCTATCACCCGGCACAAGTCGGCTTGCAAGCTGCCGGGGCGCAGCAGGTCACCACGCAAACCTTCTGACTGGCCGTGGCCTTGGTGGTCATAAGCCCGCACCGCAAAACCCCATTGGTACAAATGCGCCGCCACCTCGCCGTAGCGCCCGGCGTGTTCGCCCAGGCCGTGCACCAAGAGCACCGTGCCCAAGGGCCGACTGACAGGCAAGGCCCAGTCATAGACCGCAAGTTGACCCGCCTCACCCTGCAAAGCCGACAGGCTGGGGCGCGGCAGCGAGGGGCGCGTGATGAGGTTCATCAGGGCATGCGGGCCATGACTTCGGCCACGGCAGCGGTGAGTTTTTTGGCGTATGGCACATGCAAAAACTCGTTCGGCCCATGCGCGTTGCTCTTGGGTCCGAGCACGCCGCAAACCATCATTTGCGCCTTCGGGAAACCGGCGCTGAGCATGTTCATGAGCGGAATGGTGCCGCCTTGCCCGATGTAGCCCACGCCTGCACCAAAGTGCGCTTGGCTCGAGCTGTTGAGGGCTTGTTCAAACCAAGGCAAGGTGTCGGGTGCGTTCCAGCCCGTGGCACCGCCGCCGCTTTCAAAGGTGACTTTGGCCTGGTAGGGCGCGTTGTCTTCGAGCAGGGTTTTCATTTCGGCCACGGCTTGCGCGGCGTCCACCAGGGGCGGCAAGCGCAGGCTGAGCTTGAAGGCGGTGTAAGGGCGCAGCACATTGCCCGCGTCTTTGAGCGCCGGAAAACCTTCCGCCCCGGTCACGCTCAGTGTGGGTGTCCAGGTGCGGTTGAGCAGGGCTTGTGTCGGGTCGGTGGTGGTGGGCAGGGCAAAGGTGGTCGAGCCTCCGCAGTCGTAGTGCGCCCACGGGAAACGCTTGTACACCTCGCCGCCCAAGATGGCGGCGGTGGCCTGCGCTTGCGCCAAGCGTTCGGCAGGCACTTCGCAATGGAAACTCGCGGGCAGCAAGCGGCCGGTGGTGCTGTCTTCTAGGCGGTCGAGCACTTGGCGCATGATGCGAAAGCTTGACGGCACCAGACCCGAGGCATCGCCCGAGTGGATGCCCTCGGTGAGGATCTGAACCTTGAGCGTGCCGCTGGCCATGCCGCGCAGGCTGGTGGTGAGCCACAGCTGGTCGTAGTTGCCCGCGCCGCTGTCCAGGCAAATCACCAGGCCCACATCGCCCATGCGGGTGCGCAGCGCATCGACATAAGGCAGCAGGTCGTAAGAGCCGGATTCTTCGCAGGTCTCGATCAGGCCGACGATGCGCGGGTGCGGTGTCTTTTGGCTTTTGAGCGCCTGCACGGCCGCGATACTGGCGTAGACCGCATAACCGTCGTCTGCGCCGCCTCGGCCATAGAGCTTGCCGTCTTCATAAACGGGGGTCCAAGGCCCCAGGTCATTGCGCCAGCCGTTGAACTCGGGCTGCTTGTCCAAGTGGCCGTACATCAGCACCGTTTGACCCGAGCCCTCGCTGGCCGCGCGGGTGGCGGCCACTTCAAAAAACATGACCGGTGTGCGACCGGGCAATTGAATGATCTCGAGCGTGAGGCCCTCGACCTTCTGCGTCTCAACCCATTGCGCAGCGCGTCGCAACACCGATTCGATGTGGCCGTGCGCGGCCCAGTCGGCATCAAACGCGGGCGACTTGGCCGGGATCTCGATGTAGTTTTTCAGCTCGGGCACGATGGTGCTGTCCCAAGCTTGAGTGACGTCGTTCAGGGCGCGGGCGCTGTCGAGCAGGTTGCCGGGCATTTCGCGGTGCAGGGGGGCGTTAATGGTGGGGGCTCCTCGGGGCGGCACAAAAGAAAAACACTTTAGCGTGTTTGCCTGGCGCTGGCCACGCCAGGCGTGCACCACGGTGACAACCAAACATTGACAAGCATAAAGGGCTTGTTTGCGCCCCTTTGGTCAATCGTTGTTACAGTCTGGCCCATTCAAGTTGCACCAAACCCGAAACGCGCAGGCAAGCTGGATACACAAGACAAGTCGTCCCTCACGCGGCGAAAGAGACAACACCATGGATGCCAACACCACGCCCAACCCGAGCCTGTACCTGTTCGAAAAGTTCGAGGCCGGCGTCATTCATCTGGACGCCCAGCGCAACGTTCTGGCCATGAACGACTTTGCGCGTCGGGTCTTGCCGGTGGATGAAAAACAGCCCTTCAACAAGCTGGTCACCTCTTTCCACCCCGAGCGCTCCAAGCCCAAAGTCAATTTCTTGCTCGACGAGGCATCGGGTTGCCCCATGGCCAATGCGGCGCCGATGACCATGATCATCAACATCCCCGAGCAGGTGCTGCTGATCAAGGTCAGCCGACTGGGCGATGTGAATGGCTCTACGACCGGTTTTGCCCTGGTTTTTTACGATGTCACCCAAGTCGTCAGCCAAGACCCGCCGATGGTCGAGCCGCCTGCCAAAAACATGCGCTTGTCGCGCATACCGATGGTGGCCGATCAAAAAGTCTCGTTTGTGGACACCGCCGATGTGCTGAGCCTCGAGTCACAAGCGCACTACACCCGCGTGCTCACGCGTGACGGCTACCACTTTTGCAACTTGAGCATTGGCGATTTGGCGCTGCGCTTGGACCCGAAACAGTTCATGCGGGTGCACCGCTGCTTCATCGTGAATTTGCATGCGGTGCAGTCTTTGGGACGCGAGGGCAGCAAAACCCACATCTTGCTCAAAGGCAAAAACACCCAACCCGTGCCCGTGTCACGCGGCGAAGTCGCCCGCTTGCGCGAGGCACTGGGCTTGGGCTGAGCCCCCTTTACGCGCAAGGCCCCGCAGCCTACAAACCACGCCAACCACCCCACATTCCCCTTACACCCCCGGGTATTCAGCAGCCAAACCTAGGGTATTCACTGGGTTTTGGGGGACCTAGGACAATCCCTGATTGCGAGATCGATAAAGTCCGTTCAATTCATTTCGTGCTCAATAAAGTGCTTTTCGTGCAACAAATCGGCCATTAAGCGACGAATTTGAATAAAACCCGACTATTCGGTCGGAAAAGGACATCGCCCAATACTGTTTTCCTGTTTTAAACAAAACTCAGGAGACCCTTGATGATTCCACCGCGTTTTGAATACCACGCGCCCAAAACCGTCGGCGAGGCTGTGGCTTTGCTCGGCCAATTGGGCTCTGACGCCAAGCTGCTGGCGGGTGGCCACAGCTTGTTGCCGATGATGAAACTGCGCTTTGCGCAGCCCGAGCACCTCATCGACATCAACCGCATTCCCGAGCTCAAGGGCATCCGTGAAGACGGCAACTCGGTCGTGATCGGTGCGATGACGGTCGAAAACGACCTGATCACCTCGCCCATCTTGCAAGCCAAAGTGCCTTTGCTGTGCGAAGCGGCCAAGCTGATCGCTGACCCCCAGGTGCGCAACCGCGGCACCATTGGCGGCGACATCGCCCACGGTGACCCCGGCAACGACCACCCTGCGCTGTCGATCGCCATCGACGCCTCGTTTGTGCTGGA
>JAKFXJ010000177.1 GCA_021731425.1 Limnohabitans sp.
GGCACTCAGGCGGGCAGGGGGAATGCTGACGCCACATTCGGTGCAGATGCCGTAGGTGCCAGCTTGGTAGCGTTCCAGCGCGTCATCGATCTCGCCCAACTCGGCGGTTTCGTGTTCGTTCATGGCGAACTCGTCGTTACGCTCCGATATGGCTTGGGCGCGGTCATCAAAACTTCGCACATCGTGCTCTGCCGCCATGTCCGCACGAGAGACCAGGCCACCGCGCTCTTGGGCGATGCGCTGCAGAAGTTGAGCTCGTTCGAGCAAGAGTCGTTCGCGGTGAAGGGTGTGAATGGATGAAGTCATGGCTTCATCCTAGGCACCTGTCGCAAAGCGGTATTGATGTGGGTCAACCCCCGTGGCCGCGTGGCCGAGCCACGGGCCGGGGTCGATGCACATCAGGTGTTCAAACGCACAAAATCAGCTTTTGGCCTTCATGCGGGCCATCATCAATTCCATATTGGCTTTGCGGTCGGCGTTGACTTTTTGCATGTGGGGGCGCTCGCCCATCATCTTGAGGTAATCACGCACTGGCAGATCAGCGAGGAAGTCTTTCCCGTAGACCAGCTTGGTGGCGCCCGATACCAAAGGGAAATGCGTAACGGCTGCGCAATCGGCCAAGGTCAGTGTGTCGCCCGCCACAAAAGGCGAGAACTTGGCCAGCTTGGCAAAAGCGGCGATGTTTTTCTCGAGCTGCGCCCCGACTTTTTCTTTGACCGAGTCGCTCACCTTGCCGCCGAAAAAGGCTTGCGGGTAGAGGTTGCGTGCCACCAGTTCCAAGTGCAGGTCCAGAAACAGCGCCAATTCACGAACCTTGGCAGCGGCAAAGGGGTCTGCAGGCAGCAGGGGGTTTTGTGGGTACTTTTGCTCGATGTATTCCAGCATGACTGCCGATTCACACATCACACCATCTTCGGTTTTGAAATAAGGCACTTTCCCCAAAGGGCTGGCCGCAGGGTCGGTTTCGCCAACCCAGGCCAGTTCTTCTTCAAAAGGCACGCCTTTTTCGAGCAAGGCCAATTTGACTTTGTTGTGGTAATTGCTGCCAGCGAATCCGCAGAGTTTGAGCATGGAAAGCCTCTTGAGAGAATGAAAAGATGGCAGCGTAGTGTCCCCATTCGTTTGTGGGGGTCACCAAGATGACGGTGGGCGCTGTCTTCTCGGCGTCGCCACTGTCTTGAGCTTCACCAGAAAATGGCCACAACGGATGGTGTTCAGGGGCTCAGGCCCGCAGGCCATCCCATTTTTACCGGCCAGATGCATCCCTGCACGATCATGAAAACAGTCTCCATGACCCCTTTCTCCCGCTCCAGCATAAACCTCATCCATTGCGCCCGGCTGGCCCCTGTGGCCTGGGCCATCAGCCTGATGTGCGTCACAGGCGCTCAAGCGCAGTCGGTAAACGATTCTGCGGCTGTGGCCGACGCCGGGGCCTTGTCGCCCGTGGTGGTGTCTGCCGAGCGCTCGGGCGGCGGTGTCTGGCGTGGCGCAGCCTCGGTCGATGTGGTGAGCGGCGATGAGCTGCGCGAGGGGCAAGCCCAGGTCAATTTGTCAGAGAGTTTGGGGCGTGTGCCGGGCCTGGTGATCCGCAACCGACAAAACTACGCCCAGGACCTGCAAATTTCGGTGCGAGGCTACGGCGCTCGCGCCACCTTTGGTGTGCGTGGTGTGCGGCTGTTTGTGGACGGCATCCCGGCCAGTGCGCCGGACGGTTCGGGCCAGGCGGCCAATTTCCCGCTGGGCAGCGCTGACCGGGTCGAAGTGGTGCGTGGCCCGATGGCTGCACTGTACGGCGCATCGTCTGGCGGGGCCTTGCTGTTCTACACCGAAGACGGCCAGCGGCCCGCGCAGTGGCGCACAGGTGTGGTGGCTGGCTCTGACGGTTTGTGGCGTGCCTCCACCCAAGTCACAGGCCAGACCGGCACGGCGCAGGCCCAGGGTTGGTCGTACGCGCTGGACGTGAGCGGCTTTGCCACCGATGGCACACGCCCACAGTCAGCGGCCGACCGCAGCACGGCGAATATGAAACTTTCGCGCTCGCACGATGGCGGACGTACGGTGCTGGTGTTCAACCGCCACAGCAGCTCGGCGCTCGACCCGCAAGGCCTCAGCCGTGCTGAGTTCGACGCCAATCCCGACCAAACCAATGCCGGGGCGCTCAGCTTCAACACCCGCAAAACTGTCTCGCAAACCCAGCTGGGTTTGGCTTTTGAGCAAGCGTTGGGTGGTGGCCACAAGCTGGAACTCATGGGTTATGGCGGGCAGCGCCAGGTCGTGCAGTACCAGTCCATCACCACGGGCGCACAAGTGCCTGCAGGCAGCTCGGGTGGGGTGATCGATCTGGACCGCGACTACTGGGGCTGGAACGCCCGCTGGCGGCATGACCGCGAATGGCAAGGCGGTCGCCTGTCCCTCAGCGCTGGCGTGTCGTCTGACCTGCAAAGCGACACCCGCAAGGGCTATGAAAACTTCATTGGAACCACGCTGGGCGTGCAAGGCAAGTTGCGCCGCGACGAGGTCAACCGCGCCCAAACCCTAGACCCCTACGTTCAAGCCGAGTGGCGCACACAAGACCTGACCCTGATGGGTGGCATGCGCCAGACCCGCACCGAATACGAATCCACCGACCGTTACGTTGTGGGCAGCAACGGGAACGACAGTGGCAACAAGGACTACACCGCCACCTTGCCTGTGGTGGGGGTGCGTTGGCAGTGGAGCCCATCCGTGCAGGCCTTTGCCAGCATCGGCAAAGGCTATGAGATCCCCACTCTCAACGAAGTGGCGTACCGCAGCGGTGGTGTCTCGGGCTTCAATACCCAACTCAACGCCGCTCGCAGCACCAGCGCCGAGCTGGGTCTGCGCGGCCGCGCAGACCAAATGCGTTGGAGCGCGACCGCTTTTGACATTCGAACCGACGACGAGATCGTGGTGCAAAACAACACAGGTGGCCGCACCACGTTCCAGAACGCCGGGCGCACCCTGCGCCAAGGATTGGAGCTGGCGGGCGAATGGCGAACAGGCCCCTTCACGCTCACCACGGCCTACACTTGGATGCAGGCGAACTACCAGGACGCGTTCATGACCTGCACCTCTGCGGGTTGCCCCAATGTCACCCCGCAGGTGCAAGTGCCGCAGGGCAATCAAATTCCGGGCCTGCCCCAGCAGCAGCTGTTTGCCCAAGCGGCCTGGGACACGGGCTGGGCTGGGAGCAAGGTCACGCTGGATGCGCGGCATGTGGGGCGCGTGATGGTCAATGACCTCAACACCGACGCGGCCGCGGCGCACACCTTGTTCAACTTGGGCGTGCAATTCACGCAAGAGCGCGGGGATTGGACGCTCAAGGAGTTTGTGCGTTTGGACAACCTGACCGATCAAAAACATGCAGGCTCGGTGATCGTGAACGACGGCAACAGCCGTTTCTTTGAGCCGGGGGCTGGGCGAAAGCTGTTGCTGGGGCTGGAGGCGCAGCGCAGTTTCTGAAGGAACTCTAACCAGTCCTTTTCAAAGGCCCTTCGGGGCCTTTTTGAATGGGTTCTCGAGACCAGAGGCGGCTATCGTGTGTGACGCAAAGCCTCTGGAGGCGGGATTTGTAAGCCTGGCATCAAGACTGTCCACAAAAATACCTCGTTGGTCATGGAGCCCCTATGTTGGAACGACTTGTTTACCGTTCAAAAGCCACCCAAAAACTGGGCAGTCTGCACCTGTTCAATTTGCTGGTGCAATGCCGCAAGCGCAACCTGAGCTTGGGCATCACGGGGCATTTGCTCTACACCGAGGAAATCTTTGTCCAGTGCATCGAAGGTCCCTCTGGCTCGATCGATGCTTTGTGGAAAAGTCTCCAGCGCGATGAGCGGCACCACAGCATCGAATTGTTAGGGCGAGGCCCGATCACCGACCGGCAGTTTGCAGATTGGGCCATGGCCTTTTCCTCTTATGCGCACTTCGATAAATACGACATTCCCGGTTTTTTCCCGGTGGATGCCCAAGGGATGTCCAGTGCGGCTGATCGTTGCGCCCAGTGGGGAAACCAACAATCACAAGACGAAAAAGCCGAAACAACCATCTGAAGAGACAGGTGCATTGAAAGGGTGTGCCCAAAGCC
>JAKFXJ010000034.1 GCA_021731425.1 Limnohabitans sp.
CCAAACTTGAAATTTTTGAAGACTGCGAAGTGGCCATTCGCATGGAAACCGGACAGTGGTGAACCTCATGAACACAGACATAGACACAGACAAAGAAGCAGACAACGCCTGGGTACAGGCACAAGCCGAATCAGAGGCCGCCAAAGCCGTCAAGATCGAACGCGAGACCCACAAACTCGAAAAACGCCTTTGCCGCCAAATGGGTCAAGCGATCAGCGACTTCAACCTGATCGAGGAAGGCGACCGCATCATGGTCTGCATGTCGGGCGGCAAAGACAGCTACGGCATGCTCGACATCCTGCTCAAGATGAAGGCCCGTGCCCCGGTGGACTTCGAGCTGGTGGCGGTCAACTTGGACCAAAAGCAGCCGGGCTTTCCTGACCACATCCTGCCCGCCTACCTCAAAGAGCTGGGCGTGGAGTTCCACATCGAGACACAAGACACCTACTCGATCGTGAAGGACAAGATCCCCGAAGGCAAGACCATGTGCAGCCTGTGCTCGCGTCTGCGTCGGGGCATTCTGTACCGCGTGGCGCGTGAGCTCAAATGCAACAAGTTGGCCCTGGGCCACCACCGCGACGACATGCTGCAGACCTTCTTTTTGAACATGTTTTTTGGCGGCAAGCTCAAAGGCATGCCCCCGAAGCTGGTCAGCGACAACGGCGAGTTCATGGTGATCCGCCCACTGGCCTACGTGGCCGAAACCGATCTGATCCGTTGGGCAGAGCACCGACAGTTCCCCATCATCCCCTGCACACTCTGTGGCAGCCAAGAGAATTTGCAACGCCTGCAAGTGGGCAACATGCTGCGCGATTGGCAAAAGAAGCACCCCGGCCGGATTGAAAACATGTTTGCGGCTTTGCAAAATGTGGTGCCCTCGCATTTGATGGACGCCAAGCTGCATGGCTTCAAGGACCTGAAAATCACGGGCGTCGAATCGGACGACGGCGACAAGGCCTTTGACGAAGAAGAGTTCAAGGAGCCTTCTTTGCCGGGGATTCAGGTCATCTCGATGTAATTTGTAAGGAGACAGCGCATGCGCACAGCAACTCGGCAGCACACGCGGTGGTTTTCAGTGGCCATGGCGGCGTTGGCCTTGAGCTGGCTGACAGGCTGCGCCTCGATGCGCCTGATCGACAGCGATGTGGTCTCGGTGGCGGCCGCGCCACCCGGCATGAGTTTGCAAGGGGCCAAGTACCGCTTTGAGCGCCTGCCCTCGCAGATGCACAACCCCGAAGCTGGCTTGGCAGAACAGCAAGCCCAGGCCGCAATGACGGCCGTGGGTCTGGTGCGCGACGATGCCGCAGCCAGCCTGAGCGTGATGGTGGGCTTCAGCGGCACGCAATACCTGGCCGACCCTTGGGGCCGCCCCCTCGGGCCGGGCTGGATACCTTACGGCAGCATCGCCGTCGGTTCGGGTTTTGGTCGCAACTTTGGTTCGCACGTTGGACTGGGTGTGGGCATGCGCTTTCCACCCCCCACACAATACCGCCGCGAAGTCAGCGTGGTCATGCGCGACCTGAAATCAGGCCAGGTGGTCTACGAAACCCGCGCCAGCCACGCAGGGCCCTGGAGCGACAGCGTGCCGATCTTTGCCACCCTGTTCCAAGCGGCACTGGCGAATTTCCCCAACCCGCCCGCAGGCCCGCGCCGGGTCAACATCGAACTGCCGCGCTGAGACCCAAGAAATTTATGGAACCGACCCGAATTTTGGCGATCCGCCACGGTGAGACCGCATGGAATGTGGACACCCGACTACAAGGCCATCTCGACATCCCACTGAACGAGGTGGGCCTGCGCCAAGCACATCACCTGGCCCAAGCACTGGCGCAGCGTGAGACCATCGATGCCATTTATGCCAGCGACCTGTCTCGCGCCCACAGCACCGCCCAAGCGATTGCGCAGGCCATGGGTCAAAAGGTGGCGGTGCATGCAGGTTTGCGAGAGCGTCACTTCGGCGCATTCCAAGGCCGCACCTATGCCCAAATCGAAACCGAGCTGCCCGAACACGCTTGGCATTGGCGCAAGCGCACGCCAGACTGGACCCCACCCGGCGGGGGCGAATCACTGAATGTGTTGCGTGAGAGGGTGATCCAAACCGTGGAGGCACTGGCTGCGGCCCACGCCGGGCAACACATTGTGATGGTCGCCCATGGCGGCGTGTTGGACATCTTGTACCGCGCCGCCGCTCGCCTGGACTTGCAAGCGCCGCGCACTTGGGCGCTGACCAACACCGCCGTCAACCGTCTTCTGTGGACACCCCAAGGCCTGTCGCTGGTGGGCTGGGGGGACACCTCCCACCTCGACGCGGTGGCCAAAGACGAATC
The DNA here is from genome assembly GCA_021731425.1 of Limnohabitans sp. Classification (GTDB taxonomy): domain Bacteria; phylum Pseudomonadota; class Gammaproteobacteria; order Burkholderiales; family Burkholderiaceae_C; genus Limnohabitans_A. Next base: position 2,328 of record JAKFXJ010000034.1, read on the forward strand.
GTCTTTATGAAGCGCTGTTTTGCAGCGCGGCGATGCGCTGCTCAATGGGTGGGTGGGTGCTGAACAGCTGACCAATGCCACCGGCAATGCCCATGGCGGCCATGCTCTTGGGCAGCTCGGCGGTGTGCACACCACCCAAGCGGGCCAAGGCGTTGATCATGGGTTGCTTGCGGCCCATGAGTTGCGCGGCACTGGCGTCGGCACGGAACTCGCGCTGACGGCTGAACCAGGCCACGATGATCGCAGCGAGAACGCCCAACAAAATGTCCATCACGATGGTGGTCACGTAATAGCCGATGCCGGGGCCCGTGCTTTCTTCGTCGTTTTTGCGCAAGAAGCTGTCCACCGCGTAACCGACCACGCGTGAGATGAAGACCACGAAGGTGTTCATCACGCCCTGGATCAAGGTCATGGTGACCATGTCGCCGTTGGCAATGTGCGCCACTTCGTGGGCGAGCACGGCTTCGATTTCTTCGTGGGTCATGTTTTGCAGCAAACCCGTGGACACGGCCACCAGGGCCGAATCACGGAAAGCGCCGGTGGCAAAGGCGTTGGGGTCGCCTTCAAAGATGCCCACCTCAGGCATGCCGATACCGGCTTTATCAGACAGTTTGCGCACGGTGTCCACAATCCAAGCTTCGTCAGCATTGGCGGGTTGGGCAATGACCTTGACGCCCGAAGACATTTTGGCGATCCACTTGCTCATCAGCAAAGAGATGATGGCACCACCAAAGCCCATGATCAGCGCAAAACCCAGCAAAGCGCCCAGGTTCAGGCCGTTGGACGTGAGGAAGCGGTTCACGCCCAGCAAGTTGGCGACGATGCCCAAAACCAGCACCACGGCCAGGTTGGTCACCACAAAAAGAAAAATGCGTTTCATGTTGAGTTTCACTTTCACCCGAAAGACGCGGGCTCGTTGGGACGGATATTAGGGTGTCGGCCTGCAAAATCAAGCCATGGGCGTGATTTCCGCATTGGCGTACGGTTTTTCAGACAGGCGTGGACTTCTGCGGGTTCGAAAAACGCTGGCATCGGCGTAAAACGCCGGGTCTTCGTTGGCCAGCCACCAGCCGGGCACCCCCAGCAGGGGCAAGGGGCTGAAGGGTTTGCGGGCCAGTTTGTCAGGGGTGAGGTCTTGCGACAGCCAGGCGTCCAGGTTGGTCTGCGCCACGCTTTGTGGCACACGCCACAGGTGCACGGTGATCGATTTGTAGGGCTGCACCGCTTTTTCGAGCGCGGCATGGCCAAAAGTCCAAAGCCGTGTGTGCGCCCACTCACTGCGCAAATCCACAAAGGCGTCGATCCAGCGGTGCTCGTTCAAGGCGGTCCACACCGCATCAGAAGTCTGTATCAGCAAGGCGTTTTCATCGAAAACGGTGGCGGCATCGCGCACCGGACCACGCACCTGCCCCACCCCGGCACGGGCAATTTCGCGGGCCTGAAGGTGGTTCAATCTCTGTTTGGTCAGCGGAAAATGCATCCAGCACAGGGCGTTGAAGAAATCGTGCAAGCCCTCGCGGGTGGGCACCTGGCCCGTGGCAAAGATGTAGTCTTCGTAGGCTTGGCCTTCGGGCAAGTCGGCTTGTGGCACAAAACGCAAGGGGGCTCGGCCCGCCGCGTTCAAGGCCTCGGGCTGGGGCACGCCTGCCGCCACTTGCCGTGCGATGGGCTCACCCAATGCCCGCCAGTCGGCCAGCCAAGGCGCGTGCCAATCGATGTCGGAGACGCCCAAGCTGGAGGCGGACGCGCAGCGGTGGCC
>JAKFXJ010000401.1 GCA_021731425.1 Limnohabitans sp.
CCCCCAAGCCTGCTGCCGCGCCTGCAGCCAAAAAAGGCCATGGCCATGGCGAGCCCTCGGGCCCTATGCCGGTTGGCCAGTTGCTGATAGTTTCAGCGGTCGCTGCTGTGTTGTTGGTGCTGGTGGGTGCTTATGCGCCAGCGGCCTTCCTGTCGCACTTCACGGTGTTTGTGTTGGCCTGTTTTGTGGGCTACATGGTGGTGTGGAACGTCAAGCCCGCGCTGCACACCCCGCTCATGAGCGTGACCAACGCGATCAGCTCCATCATCGCCATCGGCGCGTTGGTGCAGATTTCGCCCATGTCTGCAGCCGGCCGCCCCAACACGCTGATCGCCATCTTGGCCGCTTTGGCGCTGGTGCTCACCGCCATCAACATGTTCGGCGGCTTTGCCGTCACCCAGCGCATGCTGGCGATGTTCCGCAAATAAGAACAAGGAGACCCTGAATGTCCGCAAGCTTAGCCACGGTCGCCTACATCGGCGCGACCATTCTTTTTATCTTGAGCTTGGGCGGTTTGTCCAACCAGGAAACCGCACGGCGCGGCAACCTCTACGGCATGATCGGCATGAGCCTGGCCATGCTGGCCACGATCTTTGGCCCACAAGTCACGGCCGAAGGCATTCCCATGATCGTGGGCTCCGTGCTGGTGGGTGCACTCATCGGTCTGTACGCTGCACGCAAAGTACAGATGACACAAATGCCCGAACTCGTGGCGCTCATGCACAGCATGGTCGGTATGGCCGCGGCGTTGGTGGGTTACGCCACCTATGTGGACCCCGAAGCTTCCAAGAATTTGGACAGCGCGGCGCACGCCATCCATGCGGGAGAAATTTACATCGGCATCTTTATTGGTGCGGTGACCTTCTCGGGTTCGGTGGCCGCGTTTGGCAAGTTGTCCGGCCGCATCGGCGGTAGCCCCTTGTTGCTGCCCGCCCGCCACTGGCTGAATCTGGTGGGTTTGATCGCGGTCATTTACTTTGGCCGTGAGTTCATGAACGCCCACACGGTGCAAGACGGCATGGTGCCCTTGTTCATCATGACCGCCATCGCTTTGCTGTTTGGTATCCACATGGTCATGGCCATTGGTGGCGCCGACATGCCGGTGGTGGTGTCCATGCTCAACAGCTATTCCGGTTGGGCCGCTGCGGCCACCGGCTTCATGCTGAGCAACGACTTGCTGATCGTGATTGGTGCTTTGGTGGGTTCCAGCGGTGCGATTTTGTCTTACATCATGTGCAACGCCATGAACCGCAGCTTCATCAGCGTGATCGCCGGTGGATTTGGCACCACGGCAGCAGCGCCCAAGCCCACGGGTGAAGCGGCCGAGCCGCAAGGTGAAGTCAGCCCCATCTTGGCCGCTGAGACCGCCGAAATGTTGCGCGAGGCCAAGAACGTGATCATCGTGCCGGGCTACGGCATGGCCGTGGCCCAAGCCCAACACACGGTGTTTGAAATCACCAAGACATTGCGCGACAAAGGCGTGAACGTGCGCTTTGGCATCCACCCCGTGGCGGGCCGCATGCCGGGTCACATGAACGTGTTGTTGGCCGAGGCCAAAGTGCCTTACGACATCGTGTTCGAGATGGACGAACTCAACGACGATTTCCCGGACACCGACGTGGCCATCGTGATCGGCGCCAATGACATCGTGAACCCGGCCGCGCAAGACGACCCGACCAGCCCGATTGCCGGTATGCCGGTGCTCGAAGTTTGGAAGGCCCGCACCAGCATTGTGATGAAGCGTTCCATGGCCAGCGGCTACGCGGGTGTGGACAACCCACTGTTTTACAAAGACAACAACCGCATGTTGTTTGGTGATGCCAAAAAGATGCTCGACGAGGTCTTGATGGTCTTGAAGGCTTAAGACTTCATCGCCACGGTTTACACGAGGGAGCGAACCTGGTTCGCTCCTTTTTTTTTGGCGTAAACCCCGAGGTATTTAGCGTCAGTTCGGTGTCAGATTTACGGTAGACTGACCCGCAGGAGAACCCCACATGAACGCGAATCCCATTTGGCTCAAGAGTTACCCCGAAGGCGTCCCGGCCGACATCAATCCGAACGCCTACAGTTCTTTGGTCGGTTTACTGGAAGATAGTTTTTCCAAATATTCAGAGCGCATTGCCTACAGCTTCATGGGCAAGGATTTCAGCTTCGCCCGAACCGACCAAGACAGCTTGGCCATGGCGGCTTACCTGCAATCCTTGGGCCTGAGCAAGGGCGATCGCGTCGCCATCATGATGCCCAACGTGCCGCAGTACCCGGTGGCGGTGGCGGCTGTTTTGCGTGCGGGTTTGGTGGTGGTCAACGTCAACCCGCTCTACACCGCCCGCGAACTGGAGCATCAGCTTAAGGATTCAGGCGCCAAAGCCATCGTGATCATCGAGAACTTTGCTGCCACGCTGGAAAAATGCATTGCTCAAACCCTGGTGCAGCATGTGGTGCTGGCGTCTATGGGTGACCGCTTGGGCCTGCTCAAGGGCAGCTTGGTCAACTACGTGGTGCGCAACGTCAAGAAGATGGTGCCCGCCTTCAATTTGCCCCAAGGGGTTCGCTTCAATGAAGCCCTGAGCAAGGGGCGCCAGCAAGCATTTCGCAAACCCGAGCTCTGCGCCGATGATATTGCCGTGCTGCAGTACACAGGCGGCACCACGGGTGTGTCCAAAGGCGCGGTGCTTTTGCACCGCAACGTGATTGCGAACGTTTTGCAGTCCGAGGCTTGGAACCAGCCCGCCATGAAGCGCATGCCAGCAGGGCAGCAGCCCACTTCCGTGTGCGCTTTGCCGCTGTACCACATCTTCGCTTTCACGGTGAACATGATGCTGGGCCTGCGAATGGGCGGAAAAACCATTCTGATTCCCAATCCGCGTGATTTGCCTGCTGTGCTCAAGGAGTTGTCCAAGCACACATTCCACAGCTTCCCGGCCGTCAACACCTTGTTCAACGGTCTGGCCAACCACCCTGATTTCGGCACGGTGAATTGGTCGAATTTGCTGGTGTCTTTGGGCGGCGGCACGGCCGTGACGCCCAACGTGGCCAAGCTTTGGCTGGAGAAAACAGGCTGCCCCATCTGCGAAGGTTATGGCTTGTCCGAAACCAGCCCATCGGCCAGTTGCAACCCGACCACCAGCACCGAATTCACCGGCACCATTGGTGTGCCGATTCCCGGCACTTGGATGAAGTTGCTCGACGACGATGGCAACGAAATCACCACCCCCGGCACACCTGGCGAGATTGCCATCAAAGGCCCGCAGGTGATGGCCGGTTACTGGCAGCGCCCAGACGAAACCGCCAAGGTCATGACCGCCGATGGGTACTTCAAGTCGGGCGATGTTGGCATCGTAGATGCGCGAGGTTATTTCAAGATCGTCGACCGCAAAAAAGACATGATCTTGGTCAGCGGTTTCAACGTTTACCCCAACGAGGTCGAAGAAGTCGCTTCCGGATGCCCTGGCGTGCTCGAATGCGCAGCCATTGGTGTGCCCGATGAAAAAACAGGCGAGACCGTCAAGTTGGTGGTGGTGCGCAAAGACCCCGCGCTGACCGAGGCACAAATCATCGCATACTGCCGCGAGAACATGACAGCTTACAAACAGCCTCGTGTGATCGAGTTCCGTGACGAATTGCCCAAAACCCCAGTGGGTAAAATTTTGCGGCGCGAATTGCGAGCCAAGGCCTGACGCATCCTTGTGATGCCCATTCCTGGGCACGGGTCTGCGGCCACCTGTTCCAAGGTGGCCGTTTTCTTTTTTGAAGCACAGAACAAGGATGATCCATGGCAGTGATCGGCATCATGAGCGCCATGCACGAAGAACTGGCGGCCGTGATGGCGGCGATGCCTGACGAGCAGCGCGTGCAGGTGGCCGGGCGCGACTTTTGGGTTGGCCATTGGCAAGGCCACTCTGTGGTGGCGGTGCTCTCGCGTATCGGCAAAGTGGCCGCGGCCACCACGGCCACGGTGTTGCTCGAGCGTTTTGGGGTCGACACCTTGGTTTTTACGGGCGTGGCGGGTGGGCTGGGCACTGGGGTACGGGTGGGTGATGTGGTGGTGGCCGATGGTTTGGTGCAGCACGACATGGATG
>JAKFXJ010000072.1 GCA_021731425.1 Limnohabitans sp.
CACCGGGGACACAGGGGTGTTGTAACCCGATGCGCGTTGCGCGGCCACTCCTGGCAAATTCTGAGACGCCATGGTCACCACAAAAAGCGGCAAGGCCACACTGACCATGGCCGCCCAGCTCCAAGCGGGACTCACCCACACGGGCACACCCCAAGACCCGTCCACACTGGACAAATGCAGCTGGCCTTGTGCTGCGGCCACCGCCATGCCCACCCCCAACACCACAGGCACCGACCAACGTGGCCACCAGCGGCGGCCCAGCAAATAGGCCAGCGTCATGGCGATCACCAACACGGGCGCATGGGCCACCGCCCCCACTGCGTCCAGGGCAAAGCGAGCCAAGACCCCCGCCAACAAAGCGCTGGCCAAGGCCATGGGAATTTTGGACATGAGGCGTTCAAACCATCCGCTGTAGCCCGCCAGCATGATCAACAAGGCACACACCATGAACGCGCCCGTGGCCTCCGGCAAAGTCACGCCCTGACTCACCGCCAAGACAGCAGCGCCCGGTGTTGACCAAGCCGTCAGCACCGGCTGCCGGTACCACAGGCTCAGCCCCAAGCTGCTCAGGCCCATGCCCAAACCCAAGGCCCACATCCAGGACACCGTTTGTGCCGGGTTGGCGCCCAAGGCCTGTGCGGCCGAAAAAACAATCGCGGCCGAACTCGTGAACCCCACCAGTACCGCCACGAACCCGGCCACCAGTGTTGATGCCGAGAAATCACGCCAAATGGGCGTCATGCGGCGTCGCCCGTGGGCAGCAACAAGGTTTCTGCCCGATGGCACAAAGCGGCGGGCTCAAAAGGCTTGAGCATCACACCGTTCAGGCCTGCCGATTTGAAGCGCTCCAAGTCCAGCGGGTTGACGTTAGCGGTCAGGCCCAACACCGGCACTTGGTGGATGCGGTCCACCGCGTCTTGACGAATGAGTCGGGTGGCGTCGATGCCGTCCATGATCGGCATGACCATGTCCATGAAGACCAGGTCCACCGCCTGCTCTTGCAACACGTCCAGCGCCTTTTGCCCGTCTACCGCCTCCAGCACCACGCTGTGGGGCCAAGCGTTTTGCAACACCTGCTTGAGCAGCAAGCGGTTCACCGGGTGGTCATCGGCCACCAAGAAAGTCCAGGCCCGGTCGGCACTTTGCAGCGGCTGCAGGAGCTGCTCGGCCGACTTAAGTGGAGCGCTGGCCGCGGTCAGGGGCAGTTGCAGCCAAAAGCGAGAGCCTTGACCGGGCTCACTTTCAAAACCAATGGCACCCCCGAGCAATTGGGCCAGTTTCTGAGAAATGGCCAGCCCCAGACCATTGCCCCCGTACAAGGTTTGGGTGTCGTTTTCGGCCTGTGCAAAGCGTTTGAAGATCTGTTCTTGCCGCTCCTTGGCAATGCCAATCCCGGTGTCCTGCACGGAAAACTCCACACCGGGATCGGTCCAGCGCACCTGCAAAACCACCGAGCCTTGGTGCGTGAATTTGAGCGCATTGCCCAACAAATTGACCAACACCTGCATCAGGCGGTGGCGGTCGGTGTGCACCCAAACGGGCAAAGCGGGGTCCAGCACCAGGCGGTAATCCAGATTCATGCTTTCCACACGCGGCTTGAACAGTTCAAAGGCATGCTGGGCGATGTGCCGCAATTCAAAGGTCTCGGGCTGGATGACCAATTGCCCCGACTGAAGTTGCGAATAGTCCAAGATGTCGTTGATCACCGTCATGAGGTGGTCGGCGGATTGGCGCGTGTGGTTGAGCACCTTGAGGGCTTCGGGTTTGCCTTGCACGCGGGCCAACAACAAAGCGTTGAAGCCCAAAATGGCGTTCATGGGTGTGCGCAGTTCGTGGCTCACCGTGGCAATGAAATGCTCGCGCATGGCCGAGGTGTGTTCAAGTTCTTCACGCCGGGCTTCCAATTCACGCTGGTGCTTGCGGCTTTCTTCCAAGGCCTGACGGTACATGTGGTCGTACATCAAGGGCACCACAATCAGCACGCAGGTCACCAGTGTGTAGGTCAACAAGGACGAAGGCACATGCGCCATGCCGGTCTCAAAGGATTGAATCCAGCCCTGATGGTTTGACACGACCATCAAAAATTGCAGCCACAGCACCGCCAACAGCCAAAAAATACCGGCCCTGCGGCCAATCACATAAAAAGGGGTCAGGGGCAAAATCAGCATCCAGGCCAATCGCGGCGAGTAGACGCCCCCGGTGGACCACGCCGCATAAAACAAAATCAGCGCCCCCAGCCCGGTGGCCAGATGGGTGGCCCAGTTCAATGAAAAGCCCCGGTTCACCATCACCAGCAGCGCAAATAAACAGGCCGCAAAACTGGTGAAGATCACGTTCGCGTAGGAGTAGGGGCTGAACACGGCATACGTCAACAGGACCGCGATCACCACCACCACAAAGAAAAACACATAGGGCATCTTGCCCAGCTGATAGCGCTTGGGCAAATGTTTCACCATGCGGGCCAACGCCGCACCGATTAAGGCCATGGGTTTCACGATCGACCCCTTCTGGCCAAGGCAATGTGGTGGCCCACCGTGCGCATCAGCATGGCCATCTCCATCGGCTTGTGCAGCACATCGTTCATGCCCGCGGCCAGGCAACGTTCGCGGTCCACCGGGTTGGTGTTGGCGGTGAGTGCCAAGATCGGCATGCGGGCTGCAATGGCTGGAAATTGCTGGCGGATTTGGCGTGTGACCTGCATGCCGTCCATCTCCGGCATGACCATGTCAATGAGCGCTACATCAAACAACTGCTGATCGATCAGGCTGAGCGCCTTGGCGCCGCTGTCCACCGTGGTGATCTGTGCGTTAGGCCAGCATTTTTGCAATTGCAGTTGGGCCACCATCAGGTTGACGTTGTTGTCGTCCACCACCAAGATGCTCAAGGCCTCATCGCTGAGGTTGTCATCGATCAAGTCCTCGAGCGGATCAACGCTTTGCGCCGCCTCCAGGGGGATCTCAAACCAGAACAGTGCGCCTCGGCCTTCTTGGCTGTCCACCCCGATCTGGCCGCCATGCAGCGTCACCAGTTTTTCGCACAGGGTCAAACCCAGGCCCGTACCCCCATAGGCCCGGTTGGTTTGCACATCGGCATGTTCAAAACGCCGAAAAATGTGGGCCTGCCGCTCACGGGGAATGCCCCGTCCGGAATCTTGCACCTCAAAACGCATGTGTTCGCCGCGGGCCAGCATGCGCACCATCACCGAGCCTTGGTGTGTGAACTTGATGCCGTTGTCCACCAAGTTGTTCAGGATTTGCAGCAAACGGTTGGGATCGCCATGCACCCGGTCGGGCAAGTCGGCGCTGCGCTCAAAACACAAGATCAAGCCCTTGTTTTGGGCTTTTGTGTAGTGGCGGTGTTGCAGATCGTCTTGCAGGGTCTGCAAGGCAAAGTCCACACGGTTCAGGCGCAACTTGCCGGCCTGCAGCTGCGAAAAATCCAGAATGTCATTGACGACTTGCAGCAAATGCTCGGTTGAGCGGCGGATGTGCCCGACCACCGCCAAGGGCTCGGGCTCGTCGGCCAGCTCCCGACGCAGCACGCCGTTGAAGCCCAAAATCACATTCATGGGCGTGCGCAGCTCGTGGCCAACGGCGGCCACAAATTCGTCCTTGTGCGCCTGCGCCAAGATCAGCGCCTCGTGTGTGGCCTTGAGCTCGTCGTTGCGCTGGTTGATTTTGCGCAGCTGCACCTTGTGCAGGTGCTCATAAATCCGCACCCCCATCATCAGGTTCAACAAGGCAAACACGTGGTTCAGATAGGCCCAGGTCACCACCGAAGACGACACGTCGACATGGCTGCTCACCACACCCAGCCAGGTCATCAGGGTCAAGCTCCAAATGGCCAACACCATGATGCCAATCCAGACCAAGGTGGCGCCTCGCCCCAACATCAACAAAACCGGCACCGACAACACATTGAGCCAAACCACGGCAGTGGAGTTGATGCCGCCCGTGTGCATGGCCGTGTACACCGTCAGCAACATGGTCAGCCCCGTCACGGCGTGCACCAGGTGGCTGAAAATGGCCCGGATGCGGACTACGGCAAAAAGACACACCGCCA
>JAKFXJ010000210.1 GCA_021731425.1 Limnohabitans sp.
AGCCGTTTTCGATAGAGCCGATGGCCACCGAAACAAAGTCGCCGACCTGGACTTCGACTTCACCCTGGTCGTTCTTGAACTCTTCGAGGGGCACGTAGGACTCGGACTTGAGACCGGCGTTGACGACCACGAAGTTGTGTTCGATGCGCACCACTTCAGCGGTGATGACTTCACCAGGGCGCATTTCGGTACGTTGCAGGGATTCCTCAAAGAGGGCGGCAAAAGATTCAGACATGTGATTTCCTCATCCACAAGCAGGACTGACGAACGCGGTATGCGTCGTTTCCAGGAGCTGACTGTGGCGGTTGGTTGTGCGGTGTGAACCGCGGTTGGTTTTAAAAAACCACCTGGCCAGTGTGCAAGCTGCACGAGGAGAGCCGGGTGGAACTTCGAGTCAGCCTGCACAAGGCAGACTGGGTTGGCCGTTGTCAGTGGATCAGCTTGTGTCGATCAACCGAAAACCTGCCGGCTTTGCCACCAGACCATCACCTGTTCCACCGAGGCTTCGATGGTCAAGGACGAGTTGTCCAGTTGCAAGGCATCTTGTGCGGGCTTGAGTGGCGCCACGCTGCGGGACATGTCCCTAGCGTCGCGCGCTTCCAAGTCAGCGCGAAGACTGTCGATATTAGCCGAAAAACCCTTAGAAATCAATTGCTTATGACGTCTTTCAGCCCGTTTGGCGGCGCTGGCCGTCAAAAAAACCTTCAAAGGGGCGTCTGGGAAGATCACCGTGCCCATGTCGCGGCCGTCTGCCAGCAGGCCTGGCAGGCGCTGAAAACTGTGTTGCAGGTCAACCAAAGCCTCGCGCACGGCAGGCAAAACAGACACTTTGGAGGCGTTCATGCCGCCTTGCTCGCTGCGGATCGCATCGGTCACGTCCACGTGGTTCAGCAGCACCTGTTCGCCTTCAAAACGCACGGGCAGTTGACGGGCCAGATCGGCGATTTGGGCTTCGTCACCGGCTTCCAGTGTAAGGCCCACTTGCAAAGCAGCGTGGGCGGTCACGCGGTAGAGTGCGCCCGAGTCCAGGTAGTGATAGCCCAAAGCCGCCGCCACGCGGCTGGCCAGCGTGCCTTTGCCCGAGGCGGTGGGGCCATCGATGCAAATCACCGGAATGTTGTGGGCGGCTGTGTGCGCCACCGAGAACAGGGCCTCGAAGTAGTCGGGGAAGGTCTTGGCCACGCACTTGGGGTCTTCGATGCGCACCGGGACTTGGTCGGCATTGAAGGCGGCCAGTGAGAAGCACATGGCCACGCGGTGGTCGTCGTAAGTGTGGATGCTGGCGCGCTGCCACTGGTCCGCAGGCAGGGGGTGGATGGTGATCCAGTCCGGGCCTTCTTCCACCGTGGCGCCGAGCTTGCGGCTTTCGTTGGCCATGGCCGCAATGCGGTCGGTTTCTTTCACGCGCCAGCTGGCGATGTTGCGCAGCGTGGTCGGGCCGTCGGCATACAGCGCCATCACGGCCAAGGTCATGGCCGCGTCGGGGATGTGGTTGCAGTCGAGCGTGATGCCTTTGAGCGGCCAAGCGCCGCGCTGGATTTCGAGCCAGTTGGGGCCGCTGGTGATCTTGGCGCCCATCTGCTCTGCGGCATCCATGAAGCGGATGTCGCCTTGGATCGAGTCGGCCCCCACGCCCTGGATGCGGATGCCTTTGCCCTCAGCGATCGCGCCTAAAGCGATGAAGTAGCTGGCCGAAGACGCATCGGCTTCGACGTGGATCGTGCCCGGTGACTGGTAGCGGCTGCCTGCTGGAATCACAAAGCGTTCCCAGCCCTGACGTTCGACCTGAATGCCGTAACGGGCAAGCAGGTTGAGCGTGATCTCGATGTAGGGCTTGCTGATGAGTTCGCCCACCACTTCAATAGTGATGGCGCGGTCCTGCGCTGCCAGCGGCAAGGCCATCAGCAGTGCTGTGAGGAACTGGCTGGACACATCACCACGCACGGGGATGGGCTTGTCAAGTTGCAGCGAAGGCTGGCGCACGCGCAGCGGCGGGTAGCCCTCGTTGCCCAAATAGTCGATGGCGCAACCCAACTCGCGCAGGGCGTCCACCAGGTCGCCAATCGGGCGCTCGTGCATGCGGGGCACGCCTTTGAGCGTGAAGTCACCGCCTTGAACGGCCAGCGCTGCGGTGAGCGGGCGCATGGCCGTGCCTGCGTTGCCCATGAAAAACTCAATCGCCTCGGTGGGCCAGGCGCGGCCGCCCAAACCTGTGATGGTCACCGTGGTGCCTTGCACCTCGACACCGCAGCCCAGTTGGCGCAGCGCAGCCAGCATCACGCGGGTGTCGTCCGAGTCCAGCAGGTCGTGAACTACGGTGGTGCCTTTGCACAACGCCGAGAGCAGCAACACGCGGTTGGAGATGCTTTTTGAGCCAGGCAGGGTGACGGTGCCGGACGCGACTTGTAGCGCGGGGAGGTCGAGGAAGGCGGTGGAGAACATGGGTCAGTCTTCAGAGGCTTTGTTGCAAGCATTGCCCGCTTGCAGCGTCCAAGCCGAGCGCACATCGCTGGCTTGTTGAATCAGTTGTTGCAGCGCTGCGGTGTCGCCTTGTTTCAGGGCGTTTTCAAATGCGTCGAGTGCGCTTCGAAAGTGAGCCATCTGCGTCAGCACTTCGGCTTGGTTGGCATCCAAGATGTCGCGCCAGACGGCGGGGTCACTGGCGGCGATGCGGGAAAAATCTCGAAAGCCAGGGCCCGCCATCTCCAAAAATGCCGCCCCTTGCGCCTGTGCGGTGAGCGCATTCACGGCCGCAAAGGCCAACAGGTGGGGCAAGTGGCTGACAGCGGCAAAGGTGGCATCGTGTGCCTCGGGGGTCATGTGGCTCACATGGCTGCCGATGGCGGTCCAGACTTCGCTCGCCATTTTGATTTGGCGGATGGTGTTGTGCGGCAGGGGCGTGAGGATGGTGCGGCGCTCTTGATAGAGATTGCCTTCTGCATGCTCGATGCCCGCCACTTCTTTGCCCGCAATCGGGTGGGCAGGCACCAAGCAGTTCAGGCGTTCGCCCAGGTTCGCTTGTGCAGCGGCGATCACGTCGCATTTGGTGGAGCCCACATCCATCAGCAGAGCCTGCGGTGCCAGGGCATCGCGCATGGCGGCAAAGCTGCTGTGCATGGCGCCCACGGGCACGGCCAGCAAGACCAAATCGGCACCTTGCACTGCATCGGCCACGCTGCGGCAGGCTTGGTCGATGACACCCAGCTCAAGGGCACGTTGGCGTGTTTTGTCGGATGCGCTGAAACCGGTGATGTGCTGCACCAAGCCCGCTTGGCGCAGCGCAAGCGCAAAAGAGCCGCCCATCAGGCCGCAGCCAATCAGGGCCAGGCGTTCGAATTTCACCGCGCACTCACTCAGGCACGGGGTAGGAACCCAGCACCTTGTAAAAAGCGCACAGGCCTTGCAGCTCTTGCAGGGCTGCGGCCACATGCGGCTCGCTGATGTGGCCTTGCAGGTCGATGTAGAAGTAATACTCCCACTGGCCTGACTTGGCGGGTCGGGACTCAAACCGCGTCATAGACACGCCATTGTTTTTGAGCGGCACCAACAAGTCGTGCACCGCACCCGGGCGGTTGGGCACCGAGACCACCAAGCTGGTGCAGTCTTTGCCCGAGGCAGGTGGCGTGGCCAGGGTTTGGGGCAATGTGATGACGGCAAAGCGGGTGCGGTTGAAGGCTTCGTCTTGGATGGCGTGGTGCACGATGTGCAGGCCAAATTGGCTGGCGGCGCGTTCGCTGGCCAAAGCCGCCCAAGCCGGGTTGGTGGCGGCCAGGCGAGCGCCTTCGGCGTTGCTCGACACGGCGCGGCGCTCCACATGCGGCAGGTGCTTGGACAACCAGCCTTGGCACTGGGCCAGCGCCTGGGGGTGGGCCATCACGACCTCGATGCCCGCGTCTGAATTGAGTTGGCGCAGCAAATTAAAACGTACCTGCAGGCTGACTTCACCCACCACATGCACGGGTGAGCGCAAGAACAAATCGAGCGAACGCGCCACCACGCCTTCGGTGGAGTTTTCCATGCCGACCACGCCATATTGGGCGGTGCCCGCAGCGGTGGCGTG
>JAKFXJ010000115.1 GCA_021731425.1 Limnohabitans sp.
TCAGCGCCCGTGGTCAGGCGCAGGCCACGCTGCATGGGGGCCAGCACGTAGCCACATTCAGCATCGAGCACCGGTTGCATGAGCTGGGCAGGTGATCGGTAATGCTGGTGGTAACCCCGTTTGATGAACAAGGGGAAGTGATAGCCCAGCGTGCGGATCAGGCCATCGGCCCAGGGTCCCAGCGCCAGCACCGCCTGCTCGGCGTCCACTCGGCCTTCGGCGGTCAACACAGACCAGCCCTTGCCTTGGGCCTGCAAGCTGGCGGCGTCGCCCTTCAGGACACGGCCACCCCGCGCGACGAACAAATCGGCATAACGCTGCACCAATGCACCGGGATTGTTCACTGCCCAAGGGTCCAGCCAATGCACCGCCCCAGCCAAAGAGGCACGCAAGGCAGGTTCAGCCTGGGCCAACTGGGCGGTGTTTTCGGCCTCAGAGCGCACACCAAAACGCACGCGCAAATCTTCGGCACGCTGCGACGCCTCGTCCAAAGCCTTGGCCGAGCGGAACACAAAGCGAAAACCTTCGCAAGACACCAGATCCTGCGCACCTGCAGCTTCGATCAACAAGCCGTGTTCATGGGTGGCGTGGGCGATCAGGCGGCTGTAGGCCTCGGTGGCTTGCGCATGCCGCTTGGGGTGTGAGTGGTGCAAGTAGCGCAAGAGCGACCCTGCCATCTGCCACAGGCCACGCGCATGCCAATGCACCTCGGCACCCCGGCCCAAGGCCACGTTCAGCAAGAAGCCCGGCTCACGCGGAAAGGCATAGGGCTCGACCGCCTCTTGTTGAATCAGGCCCGCATTGCCAAAAGACGTTTCTTGTCCCGGAGCACGACGGTCCACCAGCGTGACCTCAAGGCCACGCTGCTGCAAATGCAGGGCGGTGCAGGTGCCGACCATGCCAGCGCCAAGGACGAGAATGGAAGAAGTCATGGTGTTTCAAACAGCATTGTGGCTGTCAACCTTGGCACCCCCGGCCACGACAGGTGGGTGGGTCACGATGCTTTTGAGTTCAGGCCGAGGCTGCTGCAGCGCCGCCATATCAGGCCGTGGTCTGCGCCAGGCCACTTGCGTTTGTCCCCATTGTTCGAACGCAGCCGCCATGCGCAGCAGGTGAGCATCGCGGTGCAAGGGGCCAATCATCTGCAGCCCAAACGGCATGCCCGCTTCGTCGCAACCCAGCGGCAAAGACAGCGCCGGGTTCGTGGCCAGCGTGACCATGTAGGTCAGACTCAGCCACTCGTAATAATTGCGTTGTTTCTGGCCATCTACCACCTCGGCGTACAGCTGTGTCCAAGGGAAGGGCGACAACGGCGTGACCGGAGACAGGATCAGGTCGTAGTGCTCGAACGCTGTCTGGAACTGGCGGTTGATCCGCGTTTGCGCCAGGTGCGACCCAGCGCGGTCGGCCAGCGTGATGCTGGCAGCCATTTCGACATTGGCCAGCACGTTGGGCCCCAGCGTATCGGGCTGCGTGCGGTAAACCTCCTCAAAGGCGGCATAAAAACTCTCGGCACGGATCACGTCAAAGCTGCGGTGACCGTCGCTCAGGTTCCAATTGAGTGGTTCGCACACCGCCACCTCGCGCGCGAGAGCCTGAATTCTTTCGCGAAACGCACGGCGGATCATCGGGTCCACTGCACAAGCACCAAAGTCTTCGGTATAGGCCACACGCAACGTGCGCAAATCAGCAGGCTGAACAGGCCAGAATGTTTCATGATGCACACCCAGACTCAGCGGGTCCATGGCGTGAGGGCCCACGCTGGATTGCATCATGAAAGCGGTGTCGGCCACGTCACGCCCCATGGGGCCCAACACCGAAATCGCCGACCAACCCAGGGGCCGCATGTCGTTGGCGATCAACCCGGGCGATGGCCGCAAGCCCACCACGCCGCACAAGGCCGACGGGATGCGCAGCGAGCCGCCCGTATCCGAGCCGGTGCACATGGGCAACATGTCGCAAGCCAGCGCGGCCGCCGAACCGCCGGATGAACCGCCCGCATTGAGGGCCGGGTTAAACGGGTTGCCCGTCGCGCCCCAGACCGGATTGCGGCTGTTGGCGCCTGCGCCCATGTCGGGCGTGTTGGTCTTGGCGGTCACGATGGCACCAGCCGCCCGCAGGCGGGCCACATAGGACACATCGCGCTCAGGCACATGCCCGCGCAAGCGCACATTGCCGCTGGTGGTGAGCAGCCCGGCCGTGGCCTGCAGGTCTTTGACACCCAAGGGCAAGCCATGCAGTGCAGGCAAGGCATCACCACGCATGATCTGCGCTTCGGCTTCACGGGCTGAGGCCAAAGCACGCTCAAAATCGGTCGCACAAATGGCGTTGACGGCCGGGTTGTATCTTTCAATTTGCGCGATGCTGGCCTGCATCAGCTCGACAGGCGAGATGGCTTTCTCGCCAATCTGCCGACGCAAATCGACGGCGCTGTGTTCCACCAAATCCACGGGGCTCACTCCACCGGAATGTTGGCACGGTGCACATACGCGCGCAGCAAAGGCAGCTCTTGCGCCACTTTCGTGTCATAAACGCTGCCAGGCTGGAACATCACATCCAGGCCCACCTTCTGCAACTCGGCCTTGACAGTCGGGTCGTTCAGGCTGTCCTTGAGGGCTGTGCTCAATTTGCCGCTCACTTCAGCAGGCATGCCGCGGCGCCCCACAAAACCGACCCAGGGCACCATCTCGTAATCTGGAAAGCCAGCTTCTGCCACGGTGGGCACCTGTGGCATCTGGGGTGAGCGCTGGCGTGTGGTCACAGCTATCGCTTTGACTTTGCCAGTCGCCATCTGCGGCATGGCAGCCACACTGGTGTCAAAGCTCAAAGGAATTTGCCCGCCGATCAGGTCCGTCATGGCGGGCGCACTGCCCCGGTAAGCCACGTGCACCATGTTTGCGCCTGTCATGACCTTGAACATTTCACCGGCCATGTGCGCGGATGTGCCCACACCAAACGAGCCAAAGTTCAATCCTTTGGGATCGGCTTTGGCCAACGCCAACAATTCTTTGATGTTGTTGGCCGGCACCTTGGGATGGGCCAGCAGGACCAGTGGTGAAGTACCGATCAAACCAATCGACTCAAAGTCTTTTTGTGGGTCGTAGGGCAGGCTTCTCTTGAGTGCTGCATTGACCGTGAACGTGGTGTTGGACGAAATCAGCAAGGTGTAGCCATCGGGCGCCGATTTGGCCAAGGCGACCGCACCGATGGCCGTACCGGCACCGGCTTTGTTTTCTACCACCACCGTTTGCCCCAGGCGCTGACCCAGCGGCCCAGCCAGTTTGCGCGCCAAGATATCGGTGGCCCCGCCGGGGGGATAAGGCACGATCAAGGTGATCGGCTTGTCAGGAAACGCCGCTTGTGCCAACAAATTGACGCCACACAAGAAGGTGGCCAACAGCGCTTTTTTCATGTCATGTCTCCTGGGATTCAAAGGATTGAAGGTATTGAGATAAAACCTGCAGCTGATCTGGCATTGCCGACACAGGCGAAAACGGTGCAACCAGGCCCATGCCGCGCAATGCAGACAGCACGAACTGGACACGCGCCATGGTCTGGGGACCTTGGCACATTTCGGGAAAACTTTGCGCCATCTTCTGTTGCAGACGGCTTGTCAGCAGGCTTCGGCGTTCAATGATGTGCGCGACCATGAGTTCGTCTTCACGCGCTGCCAAATAAGCCGCCCACGCCACCGAAAAGCGCGGCTGGCCATACAAGGTGGCCCAGGCTTGCTGCACAAAATGGTCAGCCCGCCGTTTGAGGGACCAATCCAGAGGAGGCCAGAAATCGGTGTTCTCTTCGAGTTCCGCGATCAATCGGGTGATGACCTCCAGCATCAGCGCGGCTTTGGAGCTGAAGTGGTGCTGCACCGCACCCGTGGTCATGCCTGCAGCCCGGGCGACTTCGTGCACCGACAGCTGCCCATGCCCTTTGGCCTGCATCAGGTTCAGGGCGGCATCCAGCAGGCGCTCGCGCGTCTGTTCGCTTTTGATCTGGTGCAGGTTTCGGGTCATGCAATGGGCTCAAATATTGCATTATGGTTGTAATGCAATTA
>JAKFXJ010000162.1 GCA_021731425.1 Limnohabitans sp.
ACATCATGGCGGCTGAGGCCAGCCACGCTTTACAAGACAAAGTGCGAAGGCAGCACCACCTGGACCAGGCCTTGGTGCAGGTGCAAGCCAGCCCCGGGTCTGAGCGTCAGAGCTTGCTGGAGGGGACTCAGTTGCGAGCTGCCCGTTGGTCGCTCGACGACCGCGATGCCAAGGCCAGCCTGGAGCGACTGCGTGCTTTGCCCCCCGCCGTGGGGCGGCGCATGGCGGCCATGCGGCTGCAGCTCAAGGCCGCCCGTTTGGCCGGGCAGCCAGCCCAGGCCCTGGAAACGGCCAGTTTGCTGGCCAAGCATCGCGCGTTTTCTGCGCAGGCTGCCGAAAGCCTGGTGACTCGTTTGATTTTGGAGTTGCTGGGGCAGACCCACGACATGGACAGCTTGCAGCGTGTCTGGAAGCGCCTGTCGTCCAGCCAGCGCTTGTTGCCCGACGTGGCGGCTGAGGCGGCTTTGCGTTGCTTGCAGCTTGGTGGCCCTGCCGCCACGGCCCGTCTGTGGCTGCAAGACCTGTGGATGCCGATGCAAGCCAATCCCGCCATTTGGTCAGACGCGCAATTGCTGCGCGTGGTGCTGGCCTTTGATGCTTGTTTGCCAGGGGCGGAAGCAGACGATGCCTTTGCTTGGCTCACCCGCGTGGAAAGCGCCCACCAGTCTCAGCCCAGGGCTGCGCATCTGCAATACCTGGCCGGTCAGCTGTGCATGCGCCAGCGCCTGTGGGGCAAGGCCCAAAGCCTTTTGGGGCTGGCCGTCAAAAACCTGCAAGCGCCCTCGTTGCAGCGCAAAGCCTGGATTGCTTTGGCCGAATTGGCCGAGCAACGCCAGGACCCTGTGCAAGCGGCTGCGGCCTGGAAGCAGGCCGCCAAGGTCTCACCAGACTGAAGTCACCGTGTGTTTCGCCAAGCATGTGGCTTGAACTGACAGGCTGCAAGCCAGGACGCGATGATGCTTGAGCGCTTCAAGTGCGCATGAAAAAACCGGGCCTGAGCCCGGTTTTTTCATGGTGATTTCGCCCTCTTGGCGGAAATCAGAACGGCACTTGGAGAGTGTTCAGGTCTTTGCGTGTTTCCACCAAAACCAGCGGGCCTTCGTTCACGACAACCACGGGTGGGCGCTCGCGTGGCACGCGCACAACTGGGGGCTCAGCCGCAATGGCGGCTTGCACCGCAGCGACTTTGGCGCTGTCCGAGTTGACCCACACCAAACCGGAGTTTTGTGCGACTTGCTGCAGGCTGTCCATGGGCAAGGTGTAGCTGGCCACCACAGGCAAGGCCGTGGGGGCTGCCGGAGCGCTTGCAGGAGCGGTCTGTGCCGTGCTGACTGCGGCCGCAGGAGCAGGCGAAGCTGCTGGAGCAGGTGCAGGTGCAGGTGCAGGTGCTGGCGCAGCGGCCACAGGAGTAACAGGCACCTGTTGGCTCACGGGTGTTGTCACTGCATCGGCTGCGGGAGCCGCGGGCTGTGCATTCACCGGTGCCGTTTCCTGGTTGGCCTGGGGGGCTGATGCTTGCTGTGCACGCTCGAAATAAGAGCGTGGGGCAGGGCGGTCTTCCGCCTGGGCTTCAGCGCTCTGGCGTGCTGGCTCGGCGGTGTCATCGCCTGCGGCTTGATCAGCTGCTGCGTCCGGGCGTGTTTCACCCGCGCGTTCGCGGCGGTCACGGCCGTAGCGGTCACGCGAGCGGCGTTCGCGGCGTTCACCGTTTTCGGCTGCACCAGTGCCCTCTGTTGTGGCGTTGGCGTCTGTTGTCTGCTCGCTACCCAAAGCCGCTTCAGAAGCGTTGGCTTCGTTGACTTCGCCCGGGCGGCGCTCAGAGCGCTCGCCTCTTTCACGGCGGCCTTCGCCACCGCGCTCGCCACGTTCGCGGCGGCCTTCACGGGCCTCGCGAGGGGCACGCTCTGCGCGAGCCTCTTTGCCTTCGGCATTCAATTCCGTCGGAGCATCGGTGCTGCCTTCGCTCAGGCCGTCGGTGCGCTGGCCTTCGGCCAGGTTCTCACCACGCACGGATGAACGGCCATCACGGCGGCCTTCACGGGCAGGGCGATCACCGCTTGTACGCTCGCTGCGCTCACCGCGTTCACCGCGTTCACCGCGCTCCGTGCGCTCGCCGCGTTCGGCACGGTCGCCCCGTTCGGCACGCTCACCGCGTGGGGGACGTGCTTCGCCTTCACGGCCTTCGATGCGGCCTTCACCACGGCGTCCACCTTCGCGTGGCGCACGGACTTCGCCAGCCGCGCCTTCGCTGCGCTCGCTTCGGCGGCCATCGCGGCCTCCACGGCGGCCATCACGGCCTGATTCACGGCCACCATCGCGACCACCTTCACGGCGGCCTTCGCGGGCTTTCTCTTCTGGTTTGGCCGCAGGCGCAGCCACGGGCTCGGCTGCTGCGCCGCCGAACAGGTTTTTCAACCAACCAAAGAAGCCACCAGAAGCGGCCGCTGCAGGCGCAGCCACCGGGGCTGCGGCTGCGGCTTTGGCCACTGGCTTGGCTGCCACAGGTGCTTCAGGCTTGGCCGGTGCTGCTGGCGCAGGTGCATCGGGCAGCACACCTTTGATCACGGGTGTCTGCTTGTTGGTGGGCTCTTGTGAGCGGCGCGTCACGGTGGTGGCGTCTTCGATCTCTTCGGCCATCTTGTAGCTGGCTTCGATGCGGTCCAGGCGCGGGTCGTCGTGCTTCAAGCGCTCGAGTTTGTAATGCGGGGTTTCCAGCGATTTGTTGGGCACCAGCAGCACGTTGATGCGCTGCTGCAACTCGATCTTGGCGATCTCGGAGCGCTTTTCGTTGAGCAGGAAAGACGCGACTTCGACGGGCACTTGGGCGTGCACGGCGGCGCTGTTGTCCTTCATGGACTCTTCCTGGATGATGCGCAGGATCTGCAGCGCAGAGCTTTCGGTGTCGCGGATGTGGCCTGCACCGCCGCAACGTGGGCAAGGGATCGATGCGCCTTCGCTCAGGGCAGGCTTCAAGCGCTGGCGGCTCATCTCGAGCAGGCCGAACTTGCTGATCGAGCCGAACTGCACGCGGGCACGGTCCTGGCGCAGGGCGTCGCGCAAGCGGTTTTCCACTTCGCGGCGGTTCTTGGCCTCTTCCATGTCGATGAAGTCGATCACGATCAGGCCACCCAGATCGCGCAAGCGCATCTGGCGGGCCACTTCGTCAGCGGCTTCGAGGTTGGTGCGGGTCGCGGTTTCTTCGATGTCGCCGCCCTTGATGGCGCGGGCCGAGTTCACGTCCACCGACACCAAAGCTTCGGTGTGGTCGATCACGATGGCGCCACCTGAAGGCAGCTGCACCGTACGGGCGTAGGCCGATTCGATCTGGTGCTCAATCTGGAAGCGGCTGAACAGCGGCGCGTCGTCACGGTAACGCTTCACACGCGGGGCGAACTCGGGCATGACGTGGCTCATGAACTGCTGAGCCTGGTCGTAGATGTCGTCGGTGTCGATCAGGATGTCGCCGATGTCGTTATTGAAGTAGTCACGAATCGCGCGGATGACCAGTGACGATTCCTGGTAAATCAGGAAAGCGCCTTTGCCTTGCGTGGCGCCGTCAATCGCGGTCCACAGCTTGAGCAGGTAGTTCAGGTCCCACTGCAGCTCGGGTGCGGAGCGGCCAATGCCTGCGGTGCGGGCGATGATGGACATGCCTTTGGGGTATTCCAGCTGGTCCATCGCTTCTTTGAGCTCGGCCCGGTCGTCGCCCTCGATGCGGCGGCTGACACCGCCACCGCGTGGGTTGTTGGGCATGAGCACCACGTAGCGGCCAGCCAAGCTGACGAAGGTGGTGAGGGCTGCACCTTTGTTGCCGCGCTCTTCTTTTTCGACCTGCACCAAGAGGGACTGGCCCTCTTTGATGACGTCCTGGATGCGGGCTTGGCTGACTGACACGCCTTCAGCAAAATATTGGCGGGAGATTTCCTTGAAGGGCAAAAAGCCGTGGCGGTCTTCGCCGTAGTCCACAAAGCAGGCTTCGAGCGAGGGTTCGACGCGGGTGACGATGGCTTTGTAGATGTTGCCCTTGCGTTGTTC
>JAKFXJ010000204.1 GCA_021731425.1 Limnohabitans sp.
GACAGGCAAAGGCCATTTGCAGTGTGGTTATCACGGCCTGGAGATGGGTGTGGATGGCAAAACCGTGCAGATGCCCGGCCAGCGCGTGCGTGGCTTTCCGGCCATCAAAAGTTACGCCGTGGTCGAGCGTTATGGTTTTGTCTGGGTTTGGCCCGGGGACCCTACCAAGGCCGATGTGGCCAAGATGCCGGTGTTTGAATTTTTTGACAATCCGGCCTGGGCCTATGGCGGCGGGCTGTACCACGTCAAGGCCGATTACCGCTTGATGATCGACAACCTGATGGACCTGACGCACGAGACCTATGTGCACGCCAACAGCATCGGCCAGCCCGAGATCGACGAGACACCGTGCGAGACCAAGGTCGAAGGCGATCAAGTCATTTTGCAGCGCCACATGCAAGGCATTCAGGCCCCGCCGTTCTGGCAAATGGCCATGAGCGCCAACGGCCTGGACCCGCAGGCCAAGGTGGACCGCTGGCAGATCTGCCGCTTCACGCCGCCCACCCACATCATGATCGACGTGGGTGTGGCGCTGGCGGGCAAGGGCGGTTTTGATGCCGCCCCCGAGCACAAAGCCTACAGCGTGGTGGTGGACTTCATCACGCCCGAGACCGAGACCTCACACTGGTACCACTGGGGCATGGCGCGGCAGTTCAAGCCCGAAGATGCATCGCTCACCGACAAGATCCGGGCAGGGCAGGGCGGCATCTTCAACGAAGACATGGAAATGCTGCAGCTGCAACAAGCCAACATCAGCCAGTGGCCAGACCGCAAACTGCTGATGCTCAACATCGACTCTGGGGGTGTGCAGTCGCGGCGCATTATTGACCGTCTTTTGGCCCAAGAAAATTCTTCCGAGATCACCGCATGAGCACCACAGACCTGACCCAAACCCCCATCCATGCCGACGGCAGCTTCGAAGTTCACTTGCAAAAAAGTGGCCAGACCTTGCAGGTGGGTAAAGAGCAAAGCATTCTGAACGCCTTACAAGACGCAGGCCACGAGGTGCCGTTTTCCTGCTCTCAAGGCGTGTGTGGCACCTGCCTGACCCAGGTGATTGCGGGCACCCCCGATCACTGGGACATGTACCTCACGCCCGAGGAACAAGAGGCCAATAACCAGATGTTGATCTGCTGCTCGCGCAGCCAAACGGCGCGTTTGGTGCTGGATTTGTGATCAGAGTTTTTTGACCAAGACCTGGCTCTTGCGGTCCCAGTTGTACTTGCGCTTGCGGGCCTCGGGCAGCCAGTCGGGGTCTTGTTGCACAAAGCCGCGTTTGATGAACCAGTGCATGGTGCGGGTGGTGAGCACAAAAATGCTTTTGAGGCCCATGGCGCGGGCACGTTGCTCGATGCGCTTGAGCACCTTTTCGCCATCTCCCTGACCTTGTGACTGGGGCGACACGGTGAGCGCTGCCATCTCGGCCGTCTTGGCTTCGGGGTAGGGGTAGAGCGCCGCGCAGGCAAAGATCACGCCGTCGTGGTCGATGATGGTGTAGTGGTCGATGTCGCGCTCGATCTCGGTGCGGTCGCGCTTGACCAAGGTGCCGTCTTTTTCAAACGGCTCGATCAGCTGCAAGATGCCGCCCACATCGTCGGCGGTGGCTTCGCGCAGTTCTTCGAGCTTTTCGTCCACCACCATGGTGCCGATGCCGTCGTGCACATACACCTCCAGCAGCAGCGAGCCATCGACCGCAAAGGGCAGGATGTGTGAGCGCTCCACGCCTTCTTCGCAGGCTTTGACGCAGTGCTGCAGGTAAAAACCGATGTCGGTCGGCTCGGTCGGCGGGGGCAGCGAGGCCAGCAACTGTTTGGCCGCAGCCAAGGGCAGCTCGGTGTCGATGGGGTTGTCGTCGCTGGCGGGCTCGCCCGGCTGCATGCGGATGCCGGGCACCTCGGTCACAAAAATCAGCTTGTCAGCCTGCAACTCAGCGGCCACGCTGGTCGCCACTTCTTCCATGGCCAAATTAAAGGCTTCGCCAGTGGGCGAAAAACCAAAGGGCGAGAGCAAGACCATCGCGCCCATGTCCAGCGTGCGCATGATGCCGTCCACGTCCACCTTGCGCACCAGACCGGAGTGGATGAAATCCACGCCGTCCACAATGCCCACGGGCCGAGCGGTGATGAAGTTGCCCGAAATCACCCGCACGGTGGAGCCTGCCATGGGCGTGTTGGGCAGGCCTTGGCTGAAAGCGGCTTCGATCTCGTAGCGCAGCTGGCCCGCCGCCTCTTGGGCGCAGTCGAGCGCCACGCTGTCGGTGATGCGGATGCCCTGTGAATACTTGGGGGTGTGGCCCTTGGCGGCCAGTTGCTCATTCACCTGCGGGCGAAAGCCGTGCACCAGCACGATCTTCACACCCATGCTCTGGATCAGCGCCAGGTCTTGCGCCAGGTTGTGCAGCTTGCCCGCAGCAATGGCCTCGCCCGCGATGCCCACCACAAAGGTCTTGCCCCGGTGCATGTGGATGTAAGGCGCCACCGACCGGAACCAGGGCACGAAGGTGAAGTTGAAAACTGTGGACATGGGCGGCGAAGGTGCGGTGAAAGGGCTGCGAAAGTGGCAGGGTGCGCGGGACTGGGATAATCCCCCGCTGTTCTTGCCTTGATTTTCACAGAAGTTTCCGCCTTGTCTGACACCCCCCTCCAAATCGAGTTTCCCGAAGGCCTGCCCGTCTCGGCCCGCCGTGACGAAATCATGGCCGCCATGGACCAGCACCAGGTCATCATCGTGTGCGGTGAAACCGGATCGGGCAAGACCACGCAGTTGCCCAAAATCGCGCTGATGCTGGGGCGCGGCAAGCTCAACGCCAAACCGGGTGAACGTGCGCGGATGATTGGCCACACCCAGCCACGGCGCATTGCGGCCAGCTCGGTGGCCAGGCGAATTGCGGAGGAATTGAAGACGCCGCTGGGCGAGGTGGTGGGTTTTAAGGTGCGGTTCCAGGACCGTTTGAGCAAAAACGCGTCCGTCAAGCTCATGACCGACGGCATTTTGCTGGCCGAAACCCAGACCGACCCGCTGCTGCAGGCCTACGACACCCTCATCATCGACGAGGCACACGAGCGAAGCCTGAACATTGACTTCTTGCTGGGTTATTTGCGCCAGATCCTGCCGCGCCGCCCGGACCTCAAAATCGTCGTCACCTCGGCCACCATCGATGCAGACCGATTTGCCAAGCACTTTGCCTCGCGCAACGGCCCGGCCCCGGTCATCATGGTGTCCGGCCGCACATTCCCGGTGGAGCAACGCTACCGCCCGTTTGAAGAGTCGCGCGACTACGGACTGAACGAGGCCATGGCCGATGCCGTGGACGAACTCTGGCAAGGCGGGGCAGGGGGCGACATCCTGATCTTTTTGCCCGGTGAGCGCGAGATCCGCGAAGCCGCCGACCACCTGCGCAAGCACTTGGCGCACCAGCCGCTCACGCGAGGCGCCGAAGTGCTGCCGCTGTTTGCCCGCCTGTCGCAGGCCGAGCAAGACCAGATTTTTGAGGCATCGAATGGCCGCCGCATCGTGCTGGCCACCAACGTGGCCGAAACCTCATTGACGGTGCCTGGCATCCGCTATGTGATCGACGCGGGCACGGCGCGGGTCAAGCGCTATAGCCTGCGCAGCAAGGTTGAACAGTTGCTGGTTGAGCCCATCAGCCAGGCCGCCGCCAACCAGCGAGCGGGCCGATGCGGCCGCGTGGCCAACGGCATCTGCATTCGCCTGTACGACGACAAAGACTTTGCGGGCCGACCGCGCTTCACCGATCCGGAAATTTTGCGTTCGTCTTTGGCGGGTGTGATCTTGCGCATGAAGAGCCTGCACCTGGGGGTGGTGGAAGACTTCCCGTTCATCGAAGCGCCGTCCAAACGCGCCATCACCGATGGTTACCAACTGCTGGCCGAGCTGGGCGCAGTCGACGACGACAACGAACTCACCCCCATTGGCCAAGAGCTGGCACGCCTGCCGCTGGACCCGCGTGTGGGTCGCGTGATTTTGGAAGCGCGTGGCCGCAACGCCCTGGAAGAAGTGTTGGTCA
>JAKFXJ010000197.1 GCA_021731425.1 Limnohabitans sp.
GACGACGTAGGCCAGGTCATCCGTGGCTTTCTGGCTCTCTTTGGTCAGGCTGTACAGACGCCGAGACAGAACTTTCATGATCCAGCTCAGACCCGGGGCCACCGTGAACACCACCAGCGTGAGCTGCCAGTTCAGCCACATCAAGTATCCCACCAAGGCCATCAGGGTGAAGCCATCGCGGGTCAAACCGATCAAGGCTGAGACCAGCTGCGAAGCGCCCACTTGAACCTCGTAGACCACGGTGTTGGACAAAGCACTAGCCGACTGCCGGTTGAACAAGGACAAATCGGCCCGCACCAGTTTGGAAAACAAATCGCTTCGCAGTTTTTCCATGCCGTCGTTGGTCACTCTTGCCAAGGCGTACTGCGCCACAAAGTGGGCCATGCCCCGCAGGCCAAACAGGCCAATGACGACCAAAGGGATGGACCACAGAGGCAAACTGTTCTCGGCAAAACCGTTGTCCAGCAAAGGCTGAAACAGGGCCGGAATCAGGGGCTCGGTGAGGGCCGCAACCAAGGTGGCCCCTATGGCCAGTGCCCAGATGCTGCGCTGACGCCAAAAATAGGGCTTGAGGCGCAGCAAACGCTGGGCGATGCCCGGCTGTGGGGCGATGCCCGTGGGCGGCTGGGAATCAGGTTGGGCTTCAGACATGGGTGTGTGGATTGTAAGCAGGCCCGCCATACGATCGGCCTTTGTCTTGGACTCTCAGGCCGGACTTAGGGGTCCTGAATGCCTTGGAAGACCGGTTCTTGTCTTTTCTGGTGCCCCGTGTGGGGCGCTTGCCAACATTCATGGGTGAAAACGGGGTCTTCACGGTGTACGATTGGCGTTTTGATTTGCCACCTTCCCATGTTGTTGATGCACATGAACCTATTTTGTTCACCTGTCCGCCGTCTGGGTTCGCTCTTGCTGGGGCTCTGGCTATCCTTAGCTGTTGTCAACGCCCATGCGCAGTTTCGTGTCGAGGTCACGGGTGTGGGCCTGACCCAGTTGCCCGTGTTGGTGGCTCCTTTTAAAGGAGAGGCACAAGCTGGCCAAAACTTGTCGCAGATTGTGCAAGCCGATTTGACCCGTAGCGGACAGTTCAAGCCTTTGTCCGCAGCCAATTTGACGCTCGACGAAATGAGCCGCCCAGATTGGTCTGCCTTGCGTCCTTTGTCGGCCGAGGCCTTGGTGGCCGGATCGGTCACACGCCTGGCCAACGGCCGCTACGATGTGCGGGCCCGCTTGTGGGATGCCGTCAAGGGTCAAGAAAAGTCGGATTTCAAAGACAACGTCACCGCTGCAGACCTGCGCTTGTCTGCTCATCGTGTGTCGGATTGGGTCTACCAACAGATGACGGGCACGCCCGGTGTGTTCACATCACGCATCAGCTATGTCACCAAATCCAGTGGCCGTTACAGTCTCTGGATCGCTGACTCCGATGGCGAGGGCGCACGCTCTGCGCTCAGCAGTCCAGAACCCATCATCTCGCCCTCATGGTCGCCCAATGGCACCCAATTGGCCTACGTGTCATTTGAGTCCCGCAAGCCTGTGGTGTATGTGCATGAGTTGGCCACAGGCCAGCGCCGGGTGGTGGCCAACTTCAAAGGCTCCAACAGTGCACCGGCCTGGGCGCCCGATGGTCGCTCCATTGTGGCCACGCTCAGCCGCGATGGTGGCTCGCAGTTGTACCGGGTCCCCTTGCAGGGCGGAGAGCCCCAGCGACTGACTTCGGGGAACATCAACACCGAACCGGCTTTTTCGCCGGACGGTAATACCTTGTACTTTGTCAGTGACCGTGGCGGCAACCCCCAAATCTACAAAATGCCCGCCCAAGGCGGCTCTGCTGATCGGGTGACGTTTTCGGGCAACTACAACATCTCGCCAGCCGTCAGCCCTGATGGCCGTTGGCTGGCTTATGTCTCGCGTCTGCCCGGTGGTTTCAGGCTTCACCTGATGGAGCTGGCCACGGGACAGGTCACCGCGTTGACGGACACCAACGCCGATGAGCGCCCCAGTTTCGCAGCCAACAGCCGTTTGTTGGTTTATGCCACGCAGCAAGGCGGCGAAGCCCTGATGACCACCACACTGGACGGGCGCATCAAAGCCCGCTTGGCCGGGCAAGGCGGCGACATCCGCGAGCCGCATTGGGGACCTGTGCGTCCCTGATTTCTGAATTTCTAATCCGTTTTTATCCATGAGGTTGAGTATGAAAAAGCATTTTTGGTCGTTGATGATGGTTTCTGTGGTGTTGGCGGGCTGTGCCTCCGGTGTCAAGTTGGATGATGTGCCTGTTGAAGACAAATCGGCCTCAGCCAGCGGCGTTGGTGTGGGTGTTCAAGGCATTGGTGCAGGGCAGGGGGCCGCTCAAACCAGCGTAGCGTCCGTGACTGTTGGCCAAACTGCAACAGGCCAAGGCCCTGTGGGCATTGCGCATGTGGTCTTTTTTGACTTCGACAGCTTTGTGATTCGCGCTGAAGCCCGCCCCGTGATCGCCTCTCATGCACAGTTTTTGCAAGCCAACAAGCAGCGCAAAGCCAATCTGGAAGGCCACACCGATGACCGTGGTGGCCGTGAATACAACCTGGCCTTGGGCCAAAAGCGTGCCGATGCGGTTCGCCAAGCGCTGAGCTTGCTGGGCGTGCCCGAATCGCAACTTGAAGCCGTGAGCTTTGGCAAGGAAAAGCCACTGGCCACGGGTGGTAGTGAGGCCGATCAGGCGCAAAACCGCCGTGTTGAAATACGTTACTGAGGCCTGTTATGCAACATGTTCGATTTGGTTGGCGCCCTGCCGCCATGGCCCTGACCTTGGGTTTGGCAGGCTTGACCAACCCAGCACAAGCTTCCTTGTTCGGTGGGGATGACGAAGCACGTCGGGCCATCCTCGAATTGCGCCAGCGCCTGGAGCAATCTCAAAACGCCACCCGCGCCCTGATCGAGCAAAACACCCAGTCACAAAATCAATCACAAACCCAGGCCATTGACCAGCTGCGTGGTGCGCTGCTGGATTTGCAGGGGCAAATCGATCGCCTCAAATCGGATTTGTCTCAAAGTTTGGGTGCGCAAGAGCGCCTCGCGCGTGACCTGACTGAATTGCAGTTGCGCCAAAAAGATGTGCTCAGCAGTGTGGACGACCGCTTGCGTCGTTTCGAGCCGGTGTCCGCCACCATCGATGGTCGTGACGTGATGGTGGATCCATCTGAAAAGTCCGATTTTGAAAAAGCCATGGCGTTTTTTCGCCAAGCCGATTTCCCAGCGGCACAAACCGCTTTGTCGTCCTTTTTGATGCGCCATGGGTCCAGCGCTTATGTCCCCTCGGCCCTTTTCTGGCTGGGTAACGCCCAGTACGCCAACAAAGCGTACAAGGAGTCCATGGCGAATTTTCAGAAGTTGCTGAGCATGGCACCGAATCACCCGCGTGCAGCCGAGGCGATGCTGGCCATTTCGAATGTGCAGATCGAACTCAAAGACATGAAGGCGGCGCGCAAAACGCTGGAAGATTTGATCGCAACCTATCCCCAGGCCGAAACCGCGAGCACGGCGCGTGAACGTCTGAGCCGACTGCGCTGATATCTGATGACCTTGTTGTCTGCGGATGAAGTCCAGCAACTGGTCTACCAAGTTTGGGGGGCCAGCTTTGTACTTTCTTTGATGGCCGGAGTATTGATCCATCGGGGACACTTTTGCACCTTGGGGGCAATCAGCGATTGGGTGCTGATGCGCGATGCCACCCGCCTGCGGCAATGGGCCCTGGCTGTGGCGGTGGCCATCGCAGGTTTCGGTGTGATGGCCTGGCTCGGCTGGCTCAGTCCACTGAACACGATTTATGCGTCTGCCCAATTGCCGTGGCTGTCGGCGCTTTTTGGGGGAGGCTTGTTTGGCATCGGCATGGTGCTGGCATCGGGCTGCAGCAGTAAAACTTTGGTGCGCATGGCGGCGGGTAACCTCAAATCTCTGGTGGTTTTGCTGGTTATGGCTTTTTCTGCATTGGCAGCCATGCGCACCAAAGTTTTACTGCTGCAGCCCG
>JAKFXJ010000379.1 GCA_021731425.1 Limnohabitans sp.
CTGCTGTGTGCCCCACAAAGCCGTGGCGGCCAATTCTTCGTTGACGCCAGGCTGGAAAACGATGTGTTGGGCCTTGAGGTGGTCCTTGGCTTTCCACAGCGATTGGTCGTAACTGCCCAGCGGCGAGCCCCGGTAGCCGCTGATGAAGCCCGCGGTGTTTTTGCCCTGCAAAGCGTCGCGTTGGCGTTGCAACATGGGCAGCTTGACCAGCGCCTGCACACCGCTCATGAAAGCGCGGCCCACGTCGAGGCTGTATTTGTCGTCCAGCGTTACCGTCTCTAAAGCCTGGCGGATCGATTCGGGCAAGGGAGCGTTCATGGTCTGTCCTGCGACTGAAATGGATGGCACAGTTTAGAGCGGGCCTGCCGACAAGTGCTTGCTTTTGGCGACAGGATTTGCCCTATGATTTGAAAGAATCTTGCTCAAAGAGGCTTATTTTGGAAACATTGGATAAATTTGACTGGGCGATCCTGAATGAATTGCAAAAGGACGGACGGCTGACCAATGCCGAACTGGCGCAGCGTGTGGGCCTGTCGGCCGCGCCTTGCTGGCGACGCGTGCGGGCGCTGGAGGAGTCTGGCGTCATCAAAGGCTATCGGGCTGAGATCGACCGTCAGAAGGTCGGTCTGGATGTGTTGGCTTTTGTGCGCTTGGACGCCGAGCGCAACCGAGGCGACATCACGCGCCAACTCGAAGAAGCCATCCTCAAAATCCCTGAGGTGGTGTCCTGCCACTACATCAGTGGCACCGGTACCTTTGAGTTGCAGGTAGTGAGCAAAGACCTAAACACTTTCAGCCAGTTTGCCCGCGATGTGCTGATCAACCTGCCCAATGTCAAAGACTTGAATACCAGCTTCTCGTTGGGGGAAGTCAAGGCGGCGGGGGCTTTGCCCTTGCGTTCTTGAAATGCTGTGAAATCAAGCACCTGCCTGTAAAATAAGCAGCTTCAGCCGACCCCGTGGCAGGGCGGCCCACGGCGTAGGCGGCGCCCATTTTTGGCCTTCACACAAGGCGGACTTTTCATGCTTTACCCTCAAGAATTCGATGTGATCGTGGTCGGTGGTGGCCATGCCGGAACCGAAGCCGCGTTGGCTTCCGCTCGCATGGGCTGCAAAACGCTTTTGCTCAGTCACAACATCGAGACGCTGGGGCAGATGAGCTGCAACCCCAGTATCGGGGGCATTGGCAAGGGTCACTTGGTCAAAGAAGTTGATGCTTTGGGCGGGGCCATGGCGCTGGCCACCGACGAGGGCGGCATCCAGTTCCGTATCTTGAACAGCTCCAAAGGCCCGGCCGTACGGGCCACCCGCGCCCAGGCCGACCGAATTTTGTACAAGGCCGCTATCCGCCGCATGCTGGAGAACCAGCCCAATCTGTGGCTTTTCCAGCAGGCCGTGGACGACTTGATGGTGGAGGGCGACCGGGTGGTGGGCGCGGTCACGCAAGTCGGCATTCGTTTCCGTTCGCGCACCGTGGTGCTGACGGCGGGCACTTTTTTGGATGGCAAGATCCATGTGGGTTTGCAGAACTATGCAGCAGGCCGGGCAGGCGATCCACCCGCCGTGAGCCTGTCGGCTCGTCTCAAAGAACTCAAGTTGCCGCAAGGTCGCCTGAAGACCGGCACACCGCCGCGTCTGGACGGCCGCACCATTGATTTTTCCAAGTGCTCTGAGCAGCCCGGTGACGGTGTGCCCGGCGGCATGAACCCCGAGGGCGGGGTGCCGGTGTTCAGCTTCATGGGCAATGCCGAGATGCACCCACAGCAGGTGCCGTGCTGGATCACCCACACCAACGAGCGTACACACGACATCATCCGCTCGGGCTTTGACCGCAGCCCCATGTTCACCGGCAAGATCGAGGGCGTGGGCCCGCGCTATTGCCCGAGTGTGGAAGACAAGATCAACCGCTTTGCCGACAAAGACAGCCACCAGATTTTTCTGGAGCCCGAAGGCCTGACGACGCACGAGTATTACCCGAACGGCATTTCAACCAGCCTGCCGTTTGACATCCAGTACGACTTGGTGCGCTCGATGAAGGGGCTGGAAAACTGCCACATCTTGCGCCCCGGCTACGCCATTGAATACGACTACTTTGACCCCCGCTCGTTGAAGAACAGTTTCGAGACGCGCCAGATCAACGGTTTGTTCTTTGCAGGCCAGATCAATGGCACCACCGGTTACGAAGAAGCTGCGGCCCAGGGCTTGTTTGCTGGTATCAATGCCGCGCTGCAATGCCGAGGCGAAGCAGCCTGGACGCCTGCACGCGACCAAGCTTATCTGGGTGTGCTGGTGGACGACCTGGTCACCCAGGGTGTGACCGAGCCCTACCGCATGTTCACCAGCCGCGCCGAGTTCCGCCTGCAGCTGCGCGAGGACAATGCCGATGCCCGCCTCACCGAAGTAGGCCGTCAAATGGGCTTGGTGGACGACGCCCGCTGGGATGCGTTCAGCCGCAAACGCGATGCTGTTTCACGTGAAACAGAGCGCCTCAAATCCACCTGGGTGAACCCGCGCAACCTACCAGCGGCAGAGTCCGAGCGTGTGTTGGGCAAAGCCATTGAGCACGAGCACAACCTGTTCGATTTGTTGCGCAGACCCAATGTGAGCTATCCCGCTCTGATGACGCTGGACGGCGGGCGCATGGCCAGCACCGATGTTTCACGTGAAACGCTGGGCGACTTGAGCCCTTCGGTGATTGAGCAGGTTGAGATTGCTGCCAAGTATTCCGGCTATATCGACCGCCAAAAAGGGGAGGTGGAGCGGGCCGCGTTTTACGAGCATCTGCGCCTGCCCGAGAGTCTGGATTACATGCAGGTGTCGGCCTTGTCGATCGAGGCACGCCAAAAGCTGGCCAAGCACCGCCCCGAAACCCTGGGCCAGGCTTCTCGCATTTCGGGCATCACACCCGCCAGCGTGTCCTTGCTCTTGATTCACTTGAAGAAAGGTGGCTTCAAAGGTTTTATGCAAGCTGCCGAGGAAGGCGTGCAGGCATGAGCGTGAATTTGGAGGCAGGCCTGCGCTCGGGTGCACAAGCCTTGGGCTTGGTTTTGACGGATGCGCAAATCCAGCACTTGTTGGACTATGCGGCGCTGATCCAGAAATGGAACAAGGTCTACAACCTGACCGCACTGCGCGATCCGGCGGACATGCTCACGCACCACCTGTTGGACAGCCTGACCGCCATCGCCCCCTTGCGCCGACACACCCAGGGCCAGCCCATCAAGGTGTTGGATGTGGGCTCAGGCGGCGGTTTACCTGGGGTGGTCTTGGCCATCTGCATGCCCGAGTTGAATGTGAGCTGCGTGGACACGGTGGCCAAAAAGGCCGCGTTTGTGCAGCAAGTGGCCGTGAGTTTGAAGCTACCCAACTTGCGAGGCCTGCATGCGCGGGTCGAGTCCCTGACCGATCCGTACCAAGTCATTTGTTCCCGCGCATTTGCTTCTTTGCCCGACTTTGTGGCCTGGTCCCGTTCGGCACTGGCCGAGGGCGGGGTGTGGATGGCCATGAAGGGCAAACACCCACAGGGCGAAATCGACGCATTGCCCGCCGATGTGCAGGTGTTTCACGTGGAACCACTCACGGTGCCCGGCCTGGATGTGGAGCGCTGCATGGTCTGGATGAAAGCCAAAACAGACTGAGTCAGCCGGTGTTTCACGTGGAACACACCCAATGTTCAGGCCGCGGGAAAGCATCACGTAAACTCGCCGCATCCCCCTGAAAGTGCATTCATGTTTGGTATCTCGGATTACGGCGCATTCGCTGCGGCCTTTGTCCTGCTTTTGTTCTTGCCCGGCCCCGGTAACTTGGCCCTGATCAGCTCGGCCAGCAAAGGGGGAATGGCGGGCGGATTGGCCTCGGTTTTGGGCTTGCTTTTGGGCGATCAGATTTTGTTGTGGCTCACGGTGGCCGGTGTGGCGGCGGTGCTCAAATCCTATCCACCTTTGTTCACCGCACTTCAATGGGCGGGCGCGGCCTATCTGGTTTGGCTG
>JAKFXJ010000039.1 GCA_021731425.1 Limnohabitans sp.
AGGCGGCCCCGGGCATCGTCGCGCAGGGACTGCACACGAGGGTTGTCACCCCACTGCGCCAATCGCTCGCGCACCGGGCCACTGAAGTCGACCAGCACCGCGTCCAGCTCGGCGTGCTCACGGTTGTTTTTGCCGTTCTTGCCGTTGCAGGTTTTGCATTCGCGGTCGCCGCCGAGCAAGGTGTCGAACTCCTGCGCCACCACCTCGCGGTGGGCGTCGAGTTCGCTCAAAAAAGCGCAGGCATTCGGATGGCCCAAGGTCTGTGCAATCCAATCCAGGTCATCGTCGCGGGTGGGCAACACATGGGTTTGCTGGTCGTCCAGGTACTGGATGCGGTGCTCCACCTGGCGCAAAAACACATAAGCCGCGCCCAACGCGTCGGCCGTGACCTGGGGCATGAGCCCGGCCTTGGCCACGCGCTGCAGGGCGTCCAGCGTG
This sequence comes from Limnohabitans sp., assembly GCA_021731425.1. Taxonomy (GTDB): domain Bacteria; phylum Pseudomonadota; class Gammaproteobacteria; order Burkholderiales; family Burkholderiaceae_C; genus Limnohabitans_A. Next base: position 439 of record JAKFXJ010000039.1, read on the forward strand.
GGGCGGGTGCGCAGCTCAGGAAACTGACCGCCACGCACCACCTGCAAGAGCTGCACTGTGAACTCGATCTCGCGGATACCGCCGCGTGAGAGCTTCACATCGTTGGCACGTTCGGGGTGGCCCGCGCTGCGCTTGGAGGCGTGGTCGCGGATTTGCTGGTGCAAGGTGCGCAGCGACTCGAACACGTTGTAGTCGAGGTAGCGGCGGAACACAAAGGGCAGCACCACACCACGCAGCGCCTGCGCCGAGCCATTAAGGACCGCGCTGCGGGGCGCGACCACTCGGCTTTTCATCCAGGCAAAACGCTCCCACTCGCGGCCTTGCACCAGCAAATACTCTTCCAGTGCGTCGAGCGAGACCACGCTGGGGCCAGAATTGCCGTTGGGGCGCAAGGCTAGGTCCACCCGGAACACAAAGCCGTGCTCGGTGGTGTCGCCGATCAGGGCGTACATGCGCTTGACCGCGCGGGTGAAGTACTCCTGGCACGAGACCTTGTTGCGGCCTTCGCTGTTGCCCAAAGTCTGGCCGTCTTCGTCGTAGACATAAATCAGGTCGATGTCGCTCGACACGTTCAGCTCACGGGCACCCAGCTTGCCCATGCCCACAATCCACATCTCGGCACGCTGGCCGTCGGCCTTGGTCGGGGCGCCGTGCAGGGCGTCCAGGTCGGCCATGACTTGCTGCCAGGCGATGTCGAGGGTGACCTCGGCCAGCCATGTCATGCCGTGTGTGACCGCCGTCAAATCGGCCTGGCGGCTGCAGTCGAGCTGGGCCAAGCGCTCCAGCGTGAGTTGACGCAGCACACGCAAGGCCGCGCTGGTGTCCAGGCCTTTGGTCTGCAAGGCGGCATAGGCCGCGTTCAGAGTGTCGCGTGTGGGGGGGCCGGGCGGCAACAGCGGCAGTTCATCGGCGTATCGGCGGTGCAGGCGCTGCACAAAGCGGGAATACAAGGTCAGCTCAACGGGCAAATCTTGAGGGCCGGGCACACCGGGCGGCAAAACAATCGCGGCAGAAGGGTCAAAACGGTCGTTCGAAGACTGGCTGCGGGTCATAATTCCTGCTGACTTTCTAATTCATACGTTTGTGTCGTCTTCACCCACCTGGCCCCCTACCGAAGCCCCGCTGCGCCCTTGGCTGGCGCGGGTTGTTCGGCTTGTCTTATGGGGCTTGCTGGTCGCCGGGCTGGTCTTGGGCCTGGCCTGGGCAACGCTGCATTTTTGGATTGTGCCGCGAATCGCCGAATTTCGCCCTGCCCTGGAAAGCCTTGCCCGGCAATCCCTGGGTGTTCCCGTGCGCATTGGCGGTATTTCGGCCCAAAGCACGGGCTGGGTGCCGTCTTTTGAGTTGAGCGACATCGAACTGCAAGATGCGCTGGGCCGTCCGGCGCTGCACCTGCCCAAAGTACAGGTAGCGCTCAGCCTGCAATCGGTGGTGCAGGGCAAGCTGGACCAACTGGTGCTCGATGCGCCCGAGCTGACGCTGCGCCTGTTGGCAAATGGCCAATGGCAAATCGCCGGGGTCGATTGGCGCCCCACTTCCGGCCAGGATTCGCCCGCCGCCGACTGGCTGCTGAGCCAGCGCGAAGTGGTGGTGCGGGGTGCACAGCTGCATTGGCATGGGCCAGGCCATAACCCCAACGCCACGCCCGCTCAGCCCAGCACAAGCCCAGAGCCTTTGACGCTGCGTGACGTGGACCTGGTGATCCGCAACTCGGCCCGGCAACACGCGCTGCGCCTGGACGCCACCCCGCCCCCTGGCTGGGGCGAGCGTTTTGTGCTGATGGGCCAGTTCAAGCGCAACCTGCTGTCTTTGCACCCGGGGCGATTGAGCGATTGGTCGGGCCAGGCCTTTGCCCACTTTCCGCAACTGGACATGGCCCCCTGGTCAGCCCAGGGTTTGCCCATGCCCGCCAGCCTGCAGCCTGAAGCCGGGCTCATGAAAGGGCAAGGGCATTTGCGCCTGTGGGCCGATGTGCAGCGGGGCCAGTGGCGTGGCGGCCTGGCCGATGTGGACCTGAAGAACTTGCAGGTTCGGCTCAGCCCGAACCAGCCGCCGCTGACTTTGCAAAGCCTGTCGGGTCGATTGGGCCTGCAGGTGCATGCCGAAGGCTTTGTGGCCGAATCTCAGGAACTGCGGGTCATCGGCGAAGAGGGCCTGAGCTGGCCTGGAGGCCAGTTAACGCTCGACTACACACACGCCCAAGGCACGCGCCCAGCCAAGGGCCACTTGAAGGCTGCACAGCTGGATTTACAGGCACTGCAAGCCCTGGCCTTGCGCATGCCCGTCGACGAAACCGTGTCGCCCCGACTGCGCAGCGCTTTGCAGGCGCGTGAAGTGCGGGGTCGGGTCACGTCGTTGAACCTGCGCTGGCACGGCGACTGGAACAGCCCCGAGATTCAGGAGGCACAGGCCAAGGTCGAGGGCCTGAGCTGGCAACCCGGCTCCGCGGTGGTGGCCGCTTCGGGCACGCTCCCCGGCGCCGACGTGCCCGGCCTGCGCGGCGGACAGTTGACCTTGGCCGTGACCGCCAATGGGGGCCGACTGGATTTGCAAACCGGCGCGGGCAGCGCCTTGTGGTTGCCGGGTTTGCTAGAGCCCTCCGAAGTGCCCCTGCAACAGATGCAAGCGAGCCTGAGCTGGGCACGCCAAACAGGCAACAACGCCAGCTGGCATGTGCCGCACTGGTCGCTGCGCCTGGCCAATGCCGATCTGCAAGGCCAATGGCAAGGGAAGTGGCAACCCGCCCCCCAAGGCCAAGGCCCCGGCATCCTGAGCTTGAAAGGGCGCGTTCAGCGGGCGCAAGCGGCGGCCGTGCACCGCTACCTGCCCCTGAACCTGCCGACCGAAGTGCGGCACTACCTGCGTGATGCACTGGTGCAGGGCCGTTATGAAAATGTGCAGGTCCAAATCCAGGGCGATCTGGACAAAATGCCCTTTGCACGGCCGGAAGACGGCACCTTCCTGTTCACAGGCGAGTTAAAAGACGGCGAACTGGACATGGTGCCCTCCTCTCTGATGGACCCGGGTGAAGTGCCCTGGCCGCGCCTGCGTGCTTTGCAAGGCCGACTGACTTTTGACCGCCTGGGCATGCAGCTGCGCGAAGCCAGTGCCCGGGTGGGCGTTGGTGCACAGGCCATCGAACTGAAAGCCGCCTCGGTGGACATTGCCGACATGGCCCACCAACCGGTGCTGCGTGTGCAGGCCCAAAGCCAGGCCGATGCGCCCTTGGTGCTGGGCGTGGTGCGGCAGTCCCCGCTGAACGAGCTGCTCTCGGGGGCGCTGCAGCCCGCCCAGGCCAGCGGCCCCGTGCTCACCCGCTTTGCCTTGCAGCTGCCCCTGCTGGACCTGAACAACACCCGTGTGCAAGGCAGTGTGCATTTCAATGGCAACGACCTGCGCATGCTCCCCGGCACACCCTGGCTGAACAGGCTGTACGGCACGCTGCAGTTTAACGAGCGCGGTTTGAGGTGCGCCAGCTACAGGCCACGCTGCTGGGCGGGCCCGCCGTGATCGATGGCGGCATGCACACCCCCAACCCGGTGGCAGGCCA
>JAKFXJ010000172.1 GCA_021731425.1 Limnohabitans sp.
GTGCAGTCGTCTGATTTGAGTCTCGCCAAATGCACCGCGCAGCGACACGCTGAACACCCAGCCAGCACCCTTGTTTCTCACACCAACCCAAGGTACCCGAGGTGATGCCAGCCCATATGTTTTACCTTGCAGCTAGGACTTTGGAGGCTTTAACACCCCCATCACCCTAACCCAGCCTATCGGCCAACTGTTGCAAGGCTCACCGGATTAAGCGGCGAGTGCGAAACGTTCGTCGTTTGCAGTTAGTTTTTTTTCCGAAGATTAACGAGGATCAGAACCTCGACATGCCCTGCCACGCGTCCGAACCCATGTCGAAACCAGTGCAGCCCCTGAGCATCCTATTTTAGGCGCTCTTGAGGAATTTCAAGAGCTCAATCGGAGAATCGATGTGCAAATGCGCGTTCCAGCGCGAAATATCGGTCTGTTGGCCCAAATAACCGTATGTGGCGGCCACCGTGCCCATACCCGCTGCCAAGCCCGCCACAATATCGCGCTCATCATCACCCACGTACACGCAGCGCGCCGGGTCCACCGACAAGCGCCGGGCCGCCTCGAACAAAGGCTCGGGATGCGGTTTGGCATGCGGTGTGGTGTTGCCGCTGACAATGGTCCCTGCCGTGGCAAACAAGGGTATGGCCGAGGTCAGCGGATCGGTGAAACGGTTGGACTTGTTGGTCACCACCCCCCAAGGCAAGTCTTGCGCGACCAAGCGGGCAATCATGTCCACCACCCCGTCGAAGATCCGGGTGCGCTCGGTCATGCAGTTTTCGTAGTTGACGAAAAACTCTTCCTTCATCGCCTCAAAATCAGGGTGCTCGGGCGTCATGCCAAAAGCGATGCCCAACATGCCACGTGCCCCCGCACCAGCCATGTGCCGGTAATTCTCCAGAGGGAAGGACGACAAACCGCGGTCCACCCGCATTTTGTCTACTGCAGCCCCTAAATCCGGGGCACTGTCGATCAAGGTGCCGTCCAGGTCAAACAAAACCGCTTGTACGTTCTGGAACATGGTCAGGCTTTCCGGCAAGCAAGCAAATAGTTGACGCTGGTGTCTTGGCTGAGCCAATAACGCTTGGTGAAAGGGTTGTATTCCATGCCCTTGAAGCCTTGGGCGTCCAGCCCGGCTTCACGCGCCCATGACGTGAGTTCGCTGGGCTTGATCAGTCGAGCGAACTCGTGTGTGCCTTTGGGCAAAAGCTTCAGGATGTATTCGGCCCCGACGATCGCAAACAGGAAGGACTTGGGGTTGCGGTTGAGCGTGGAAAAGAAGACCCAGCCGCCGGGTTTGACCAGTTGTGCGCAGGCTTTGACCACCGCAGCTGGATCTGGCACGTGTTCCAGCATTTCCATGCAAGTGACGACATCGAACTGCTGGGCTTGCTCAGCGGCCAGGGCCTCGGCACTGACTTCACGGTACTGCACGCCTTGTGTACCGGCTTCGAGCGCATGCAACTGCGCCACTTTGAGGGATTTGGTGGCCAGGTCCACGCCCAGCACCTGCGCCCCCTTGCGGGCCATGGCATCGGCCAAAATGCCGCCGCCGCAACCAATGTCCACCACTTTTAAACCTGCCAAGGGCACCAAGCCGTTGATCCACTCCAGGCGCAACGGGTTGATCTGGTGCAGGGGCCGGAATTCGCTTTCAGGGTCCCACCAGCGGTGGGCCAAATCTGAGAATTTGGCCAGTTCGGCCGGATCAACGTTGGTGTGGCTTGTAGTCATGGGCTCTGATTGTCGGTGAACAGGCGCCCAGCCATGAACGACAGGCGAAAAAAAGCCCCATTGCTGGGGCTTTTCCTGTGATCCTTTGAAGGATTACTTGTTGGGGCGTGTGCCAACCACTTCGATTTCAACGCGGCGGTTCTTAGAACGACCGGCTGCTGTCTTGTTGTCAGCCACAGGCTGCTTCTCGCCTTTGCCTTCGGTGTAGACGCGGTTCTTTTCGATGCCCTTGGACACCAAATAGGCCTTGACGGCGTCAGCACGCTTGACCGACAGCTTCTGGTTGTAAGCGTCAGAACCCACGGAGTCGGTGTGACCCACGGCGATGATGACTTCCAGGTTGATGCCCTTAACTTTGCCGACCAGATCGTCCAGCTTGGCTTTGCCTTCTGCCTTCAAAACCGACTTGTCGAAGTCGAAGAAAGCGTCAGCAGCGTAAGTGACTTTGGTAGCGGCAGCTGGAGGCGCAGCAGGAGCAGCTGGCTTTGGAGCTGGCTTTGGAGCTGCAGCTGGAGCGGCAGCAGCGGGTGCAGCAGGCTTAGGTGCTGGAGCAGCAGCTGGTGCAGCTGGCTTGGCCACAATCGCACCATCGCAACCCACAGCGGCAGTGGCAGGTGTCCAGTTGGCATCACGCCAGCACAGTTCGTTGGTACCGTTTTTCCAGACCAGGTCGCCTGTGCCGTTGCGCCAGTTGTCAATGGTTTGTGCACCAGCAGCCGATGCGAGCGCTGCCGAGGCCAACAACATCGCCACTTTGTTCAGTTTTTTCATGGTCTTCCTCTTGAGGGGTAAAGCCGCAGACGCGCTGCGAAAAAAAGACGCTGCAGATGACCGTCACCCGCTGCGTTGCGTTTTATTGTGCCATAGACACAGGATGGCTTAGTCAAATGCAGGACAGACTGCAAAAGGTGAACACAATTGCATGCCAAATGTTGCATGGACGCGACAACCGCTTGCACCTAAAATGGACGGTTTCCACCGCGTCACTTTTGCCTCTCTATATATGACCCAGTTCGCCAAAGAAACACTGCCCATCAGTCTGGAAGAGGAAATGCGGCGCAGCTACCTCGATTACGCCATGAGCGTGATCGTGGGCCGCGCCCTGCCCGATGCGCGCGACGGCCTCAAACCTGTGCATCGCCGGGTCTTGTTCGCCATGCATGAGCTAAACAACGACTGGAACCGCCCCTACAAAAAGTCGGCCCGTATCGTGGGTGACGTGATCGGTAAATACCACCCTCACGGCGATCAGTCGGTTTACGACACCATCGTGCGCATGGCCCAAGACTTTTCCATGCGCCACATGTTGGTCGATGGTCAAGGCAATTTCGGTTCGGTGGACGGCGACAACGCAGCGGCCATGCGTTACACCGAAATCCGTTTGGCAAAAATCGCCCATGAAATGCTGGCCGACATCGACAAGGAAACCGTCGACTTCGGCCCCAACTACGACGGCTCCGAAAAAGAGCCCTTGGTGTTGCCTTCGCGCCTGCCCAACCTGCTGATCAACGGCTCGGGCGGTATTGCGGTCGGTATGGCCACGAACATCCCACCTCACAACCTCAACGAGGTGGTGGATGCTTGCCTGCACCTGCTGCGCAACCCAGAAGCCTCGATTGACGAGCTAATGGAGATCGTGCCCGCGCCCGATTTCCCAACAGGCGCCATCATTTACGGCATGACGGGTGTCAAGGAAGGCTACCGCACCGGCCGCGGCCGGGTGGTCATGCGGGCCAAGTGCCACTTCGAAGACATCGACAAAGGTCAACGTCAATGCATCGTGGTCGATGAATTGCCGTACCAGGTCAACAAAAAGACCCTGCAAGAGCGCATGGCCGAATTGGTCCACGAAAAGAAGATAGAGGACATCAGCCACATTCAGGACGAGTCTGACAAGTCGGGCATGCGCTTGGTGATCGAACTCAAGCGTGGCGCGGTGCCCGAGGTGGTGCTGAACAACCTGTTCAAACAAACCCAGCTGCAAGACACCTTCGGCATGAACATGGTGGCCCTGATCGACGGCCAACCCAAGCTGTGCAACCTGAAAGACCTGATCCAGGTCTTTTTGCAGCACCGCCGCGAAGTGGTGACACGCCGCACGGTGTTTGAGCTGCGCAAAGCCCGTGACCGGGGCCATGTGCTGGAAGGCTTGGCCGTGGCTTTGGCCAACATCGACGACTTCATAGCGATCATCCGTGGCGCTCCAACGCCGCCTGTGGCCAAGGCCGAGTTGATGACC
>JAKFXJ010000037.1 GCA_021731425.1 Limnohabitans sp.
TGGGCTGCGCACTGTATTCCCCATCAGGTCGGGCCAAGTCGGGTGACAAGTAGGTGTGTCCGTCTTGTGTCTTGAACGTTTTGGGTTCGGGCACGGGTGGCCAGCCTTCGATCTTGGGGCCGTTTTCGCGGCCAGAATCCATGGGGTAACCCTCGCGGTGGCTTTCACGCAAGAGGTAATAAATCAGCCCCGCAAAGAATGCCCAAAACATGTACAACACGATTTGGGCCACATCGATGTACTGTGTGATTGCGCCTGTTTCCATGGCTGTTCTCCTTCAAAAAATCGGTGCATCAGCCCGGCAGTTGCGCCAGGCCAAAGGGTTGGGGGGTGCCGGTGTTGTGGACCTCTTCCCGTGCGGCCAAACGGCTGGCGCGCAGCATGGGGCCCAGGGCCACCAGCACAACAAACAACAAATACATTTCTAGGTGGTAAACAAAGCTGTAGGCGGTGATGGGGGTGACCAACACCTCGCCCAATGCGCCCGACATGGCCAGCACCGACACGCTGTCGCGCAAAGCCCCACCCAGCGCCATGGCTGCGCCCGCGCTGGTGGCTTGCACCGCGCCCCAGGTACCCATGACCAGACCGCCCAAGTGGCCCAGCGGGCTACCGTCTTGGGCCATGTCCATGGCCGTGACCAGCATGCCCACCGAAAATAAACCGCCGCTGAAACCGATCAGGCCCACGCCGATGCGGAACATCCAGGCCGCTTCGAGCGGGCCTGAAAAAATCACCATCGCAAATGCGGGCAAGCCCAGCAGCACGCCCAGGCTGGCCAAGCGGCAGGCGTGCATGCCACCCGACAACCAGCGGGCTGACAACAGAAAAGCCAGCAAAGCGCCACCGGCACTCAAAGCCGTCAAGGCGCTGGTGGCGCCCACGTCGAGCTTCAAGATCTCGGCGGCATAAGGCTCGAGCACGATGTCTTGCATGTTGAAGGCGAAGGTGCCCAGAGCCAGCGTCCACAAAAAGCGGCGCATCTGCGGCTGGGCGATCAGGTCCTTCCAGCTGCTGGCAAAGCCACCGGCTTCGCGGCGACCGCGTTTGGCTTGTCGGGCTTCCTGTTTCCACAACGAAGCCAGGTTCATCACGGCCACCATAACGGCGCAGCCTTGCACCAACTGGATGAGTTTTTGCGGGCTGAAGTCGGCCAGCACCAGGCCGAACACCGCGCTGCTGGCGATCATGCCCACCAAGAGCATGCTGTAGAGCAAGGCCACCACGCGGGGGCGCTTCTCGTCTGTGGCTAAGTCGTGTGCCAGCGCCATGCCAGCGGTTTGTGTGACCTGAATGCCGGTGCCCACCAACACAAAAGCCAGGCATGCGCCCAATTGGCCCACCCACAGGTTGGCGGCTTCGGGCTCGGACAAGAGCAACAAGGCAAACGGCATGATGGACAGGCCGCCAAACAGCAGCAAGGTGCCGGTCCACAAATAGGGAATGCGGCGCAGGCCCAGCGCCGAAGGGTGGGTGTCGCTGCGGTAGCCGATCAGGGTGCGCAACGGCGCAAACACCATGGGAATAGCGACTGCCAAAGCGACCCACCAAGCAGGCACTTGCAACTCCACGATCATGACCCGGTTGAGTGTGCCCACCAAGAGCGCCGTCACCATTCCAATCACCACCTGGAACAGCGACAGGCGCAAGAGGCGCGCCATCGGCAGGTCGGGTGTGGCCGCATCGGCAAACGGCATGAAGCGCGTGCCGTAGGCCGTGAACCAGCGGGGCATGGGGACGCGCAGTTTCATGAGCGGGTCCACTCCCAGGCTTGTGAGGTGTAGAAGCCGCTGGCCACGCGCTGCATGCGTGCGCCTTGCCAGCCCTGCAAATCCACATGGTTTTGCATGCGCTGCAGCAAGTCGGCGTGCGCCACGGGCGACAACGATGGCGAGCGGTCGCTGCGCGGAAACAGGCGTCCCGCGCTGTGCATCAAGGCCAAGAGTGGGGTACGCGGCGCAAACGTGAAGGCCATGGAGCCGCGCGTGCGCTTGGCCAAACCGGCCAGCGCTTCGGCAATTTGGTCGCTGTCGTAGTGGATGAGCGAGTCCATGCAGACCACATGGTCGAAGTGACCCAGGTCGGGGCTGAGCATGTCGCCCGACATGAACTCCACCGAGCCGGGCAGGGTGGGGTGCTCGGCGGCCATGCGTTCGGCAGCGAGCTTGACCAAGGTCGGCGACAAATCAATCGCCACTACCTCGGCCCCGCGCAGGGCCGCTTGCAAAGCCAGCGCGCCGGTGCCGCAACCGGCATCCAGCACGCGCAGGCCGCGCAGGTCTTGTGGCAACCACGACAGCAGGGTTTCGCGCATGGTGTCACGCCCAGCGCGCACGGTGGCGCGGATGCGTCCCACCGGCTCGTTCGAGGTCAATCGCGCCCAGGCATCGGCTGCGGTGCGGTCAAAGTAGTGCTCGATTTGGCTGCGGCGTTGTTCGTAGGCGGTGGTGTTCATGGTGTGCTTTATGGAGGGTGTTCAGTCGAAACCCAGCAGGTCAAAAATATCGCGGTCTTTCATCGGGATGGACGGCAGAGGGTCGGCCCCCAGCCAAAGGGCAGCGGCTAAGCGCATGTACTCGTCTTGCACGGCTTTGACGGCGGGTGTGGGCTCCAGCTCAAACAAGGTGCACTTTTGCAAACGGCTCTTGCGGATCTCGTCGAGCATGGGAAAGTGCGCCATGGTCTTGAGGCCTGTGACCGCGTTGTATTTGTCGATCTGGTCGGTCGCGTCGCTGCGGTTGGCGATCACACCGCCCAAACGCACGTTGTAGTTTTTGGCCTTTGCACCAATGGCTTGGACGATGCGGTTCATCGCAAAAATGGAGTCGAAGTCGTTGGCGGTGACGATGAGGGCGCGGTCGGCGTGTTGCAACGGGGCGGCAAAACCACCACACACCACGTCACCCAGCACGTCAAAAATCACCACGTCTGTGTCCTCGAGCAGGTGGTGCTCTTTGAGCAGCTTGACGGTCTGACCGACCACATAGCCACCGCAGCCAGTACCTGCGGGCGGACCACCGGCTTCCACGCACATCACGCCGTTGTAGCCTTTGAAAACGAAGTCATCAAGGCGCAGCTCTTCGGCATGAAAGTCCACCGTTTCGAGCGCGTCGATCACGGTGGGCATGAGTTTTTTGGTCAGCGTAAAAGTGGAGTCGTGTTTGGGGTCGCAGCCGATTTGCAGCACACGTTTGCCCAACTTGCTGAAGGCCACCGACAGATTGGACGACGTGGTGCTCTTGCCAATGCCGCCTTTGCCGTAGACAGCAAACACCTTGGCGGTTCCGATCTTGACGGTGGGGTCCATCTGGAACTGCACGCTGCCTTCGCCGTCTGCGCCGCGAACCCTCTGAATGCTGTTCACCGGGATGCTGGTGGTTTCGATCATGCTGGGAGTCCTTCGTGTATGCCTTCAAGGCGGTCTTCAAGTTCTTCACCGGCCCGCAGCAAAGCTGTCATGGTTTCGGCGTCGGGTTGCCAGTACTGGCGGCGGGTGGCCTCCAGCAGGCGGTTGGCCACTTTGGCCGATGCGGTGGGGTTGAGCTGGGCCATGCGCTCGCGCATGGCGGGGTCCAGCACAAAGGTTTGGGCCAGCTGCTGGTACACCCAGGGCTGCACTTGTCCTGTGGTGGCCGACCAGCCCATGGTGTTGGTGAGGTGGGCTTCGATTTGGCGAACGCCTTCGTAGCCGTGTTGCAGCATGCTTTCGTGCCACTTGGGGTTGAGCATGCGGCTGCGGGTTTCCAGGGCCACTTGTTCGGTCAGGCTGCGCACCACGCCGTCCCCTTGGGTCTGGTCGCCAATGAAGACGGGCGGGGCTTCGGCGGCGTTGCCGTCGCGCTGGTGTTTGGCCTGCAGCACGGCGCGACTGATGCCGCCCAGGGTGTCGAAGTAGGTGTCGATGCTGGTCACGCCCAGCTCCACCGAGTCGAGGTTTTGGTAGGTCA
>JAKFXJ010000141.1 GCA_021731425.1 Limnohabitans sp.
GCGACATCCACGAAGGCTACTTGGCCGCCGGGGCCGATCTGATCGAGACCAACACCTTTGGCGCCACCACCGTGGCCCAGGCCGACTACGACATGCAGGACCTGGCCCGCGAGATGAACCTGCAGTCGGCCAAACTGGCACGCGCGGCCTGTGACAAGTTCTCCACGCCCGACAAGCCCCGTTTTGTGGTCGGCGCTTTGGGCCCCACACCCAAGACCGCCAGCATCAGCCCCGACGTGAACGACGCGGGCGCCCGCAACGTGACCTTTGAAGAACTGCGTGCGGCCTATTACGAGCAGGTCGAAGCGTTGGTTGAAGGCGGCTCGGACATCTTGCTGGTCGAGACGATTTTTGACACGCTCAACGCCAAGGCCGCGCTGTTTGCCATTGAAGAATTCTTTGAAGCCAGCGGCGAGCGCCTGCCCCTCATCATCAGCGGCACGGTGACCGACGCCTCAGGCCGCATCCTGAGCGGCCAGACCGTGACCGCTTTCTGGCACAGCGTGCGCCATGCTCAGCCGCTGGCCATTGGTCTGAACTGCGCCTTGGGCGCGACGCTGATGCGCCCCTACATTCAAGAGTTGAACAAGGTCGCGGGTGACACCTTCATCAGCTGCTACCCCAATGCGGGCCTGCCCAACCCCATGAGCGACACCGGTTTTGACGAAACGCCCGAAGTCACCAGCCGATTGCTGCACGAGTTTGCGGCCGAAGGCCTGGTCAATATCGTGGGCGGCTGCTGCGGCACCACGCCCGACCACATCGGTGCCATCGGCCGTGCCGTGGCGCCCCTGGCGCCGCGCAATGTGCATGGGGGCTTCTTCTACAAAGAAGCGGCCTGATCAGGCTTCCAGCAGCAAGCGCTGGAGTTCGGCCAGCTCTTGTGAGCTGAGGCCAATGGCCCCGTACAGGTAATCCCGCATACCGCCGTGCTGCGCATCGACAGCCTCAAACGCTGCATGCAAAAACTCGGGCTGCACTTGCCAAAGCACCTTCATCACATGCGGGTGGCCCTGGCCTTCGAGCCGGGCATCGCGTTTGTAGAGTTGGTTGGTGAGCAGGTAATCGTGCTCGATGGTCGCCCGGTCCACCTCCAGGGCCGACAGCAGCAGCGCCGCTGCAAAACCGGTGCGGTCCTTGCCTGCGGTGCAGTGAAACACTTGGGGTGTGGGTTTTTCCAACAGGTGTTTTAAAAATCGACCGAAGGTGGCCGCGTTGTGGTTCACGAAATCGCGGTAGGTCTCGCGCATCAGGTCCACGGTTTCCTCGGTGGTGGGCACCACACCTTGCGCGACCAGCGCCTGCATGCGGGCAATCACGGTGGGCTCGATGGTGAGCGCCACGCGCTCCACGCCAGCGATGGCGTAGGGCGTTGCGGTGTATTCGGCCACCCCCCGAAAGTCCAAGCTGTGGCCAATGCCCAGCGATTGCAAGCGCACCAGGTCTTCACCCGTCAATCCCGCCAAATGGTCTGAGCGGAACACCTGGCCGCGCCGCACGCGGCGGCCCTGTGTGTTGAGGTAGCCACCGACATCGCGAAAGTTCGAAGCGCCTTGCAGCAGCGCAGCAGGTACTGGGGTCATGGCCATCCAATCAGCAGTCAAAACATCATTACAGAGCCCCCATTGTCACGCCCAGGCCCACATGGGGGTGGTGCCCAGGCGACAAAGCCCATGGCGCAAAAAGTTGAACCGTCCGCATGCATGGCACAAGCCTTGCATGTGAAGACCATGAACTGTGCTTGCCCCCCTTTGCAACCTGCGATCAACGGCGCCATGGGCGTTGCCGAAGCTTGGCGCGACCCCTTGGGCCTGATGTTGGCCTCGACCGGCGAGGGGGTTTTTGGGGTCGACCTGGAAGGCCTGTGTGTCTTCATCAACCCTGCCGGGGCCCGCATGATTGGCTTGGAGCCCGAGCAGGTGCTGGGTCAGAACATGCATGTGCTCACCCACCATTCGCACGGGGATGGCACGCATTACCCGATGGACGACTGCCCGATCTACAACGCCTTTCGCCAAGGCCAGCCCTGCCGCATCGACAGCGAGGTGTTCTGGCGTGCGGGCGGCAGCAGCTTCCCGGTGGAGTATTCGAGCTACCCGGTGTTTGACCAAGGCCAGGTGCGTGGGGCGGTGGTCACCTTTGTGGACATCACCGAACGCAAGCAGGCCCAGGATGCCTTGCACCAGGCCAAGACCGAGCTGGAGCAGCGCGTGGCCGAGCGCACCCAGGCGCTCGAAACCGCCTTGCAGCAAATGCGCGAGCTGGCCGCCTGGTCCGAGGCGGTGCGCGAAGAAGAGCGCACCCGCATCGCCCGCGAGGTGCACGACGAGCTGGGCAGCTTGCTGGTGGCGCTCAAGATGGATGTGGGCTGGCTCGACAAGCGCTTGTCCGAGCAGGAGCAGCGGGCAGCCCTTGAGGCGCAAGCCATGCGAGAGAAGATGCGGGGCAAGTGTCAGAACATGAGCCGCCTGATCGAGAACGCGGTGGTCAATGTGGGCCGCATCATCACCGACCTGCGCCCCAGCATCCTGGACCATCAGGGCTTGTGGGACGCCCTGGCGTGGCAGGCGCAGGAGTTTGTGCAGTCGGCCGAGCAAGAACTCAAGTGGTGCATGGACCTGAACGCGCAACGCGTCTTGCCCGAGCCCATGGCCATGGCGGTGTTCCGCATCTTTCAGGAGATGCTCAGCAACGTGGGGCGACACGCCCGCGCCCGCATGGTGGATGTGGACATCGTGGAACGCGAGGGCTGGCTGCACCTGTCGGTGGAGGATGACGGTTGCGGGGCCGATGCGCAGGTTTTCGAGTCGGCGCAGGCCTACGGCATCATGGGCATGCGCGAGCGGGCACGCCACTTTGGCGGCGTGATCGACGTGGACAGCCAACCCGGCCGGGGCACCCGCATGCGGCTGTCCATGCCCTTGCCTATCGGGGAGGTCACGCGATGAGTACCACCGTGCGTGTGCTGCTGGGCGACGACCACAAGATCGTGCGCGAAGGCTTGAAGATGGTGCTGGCCGACGACCCGGGTTTGCTGGTGGTGGCCGAGGCCGATACCGGTCCCGGCGTGCTGGACATGGTGCAGGCGCTGCAGGGCCCGCAAGGCGTGGATGTGGTGCTGCTTGATATCGCCATGCCCGGCATGGACGGCCTGAACGTCTTGCAAAACCTGCGACGCAACTGGCACGGTCTGCCGGTGCTCATGCTCAGCACCTACCCGGAAAAACAATACGCGGTGCGCTGCATTCAGCTGGGTGCATCGGGCTATCTGAACAAAAGCACCGACACCGACGCCTTGGTGGCGGCCTTGCGCCGTGTGGCGGCGGGCGGCATGCACGTCTCGCCCACCACCGCAGAGGCGCTGGCCAGCTTGGTGAGCCAGGGCCGCACCAAAAGCGGGATTGAACAACTCTCGCACCGCGAGCACCAGGTCTATCTTTTGTTAACGCAAGGCCACAGCGTGAGCGAAATTGGTGCGCAACTGAGCCTGGCCCCCAACACCGTGAGCACTTACCGTGCACGCATCCTGGAAAAGACCGGCACCAAAAACGATGTGGAGCTGGCTTTGTACGCACAAAGCATCAGCGCGTCCCAAGGCAGCACCTTCGGCTGAAGTCGGGGTACGGTCTTGGCGTGGGTTTTGTAGGGCCAGCCCTACACCACATCGACAAGTGCCCCACGAAATGAAGACGCGCTGCGCCACGGGTACGCATTTCATGGTTTCTGGCCCACAGCTTGCATAGACATGAGCATCTTCAACAAAGCGAGGTTGCCATGTCTGAATTTTTTGACCCGTACAACGCCGACCGCCCCCTGATGCTCAAGTGCAGCTGCGGACGTGATCATTCGCCAGCCTACCACCACGCCGAGGTTGCCGCCGATGCCGCCGCCGCCCAGCTGCGTGCCCGTTCCGAGACCGCGGAGTTCGAAGCC
>JAKFXJ010000382.1 GCA_021731425.1 Limnohabitans sp.
AGCTCGCGCACGTTGGAGCGCACGTTCTTGGCCACAAAAAACGCCACATCCTCGGGCATCTCGCTGCCCTCGCTGATGGCTTTGTTGATCAAAATTGCCACTCGCATCTCGAGTTCCGGGGGCTCCATGGCCACCGTCAGGCCCGAGTCAAAGCGCGAGACCAGGCGCTCATGGATGTCGGCCAAGCCCTTGGGGTAGGTGTCGCTGGTCATCACAATGTGCGATTTTTTGGCCAGCAGGGCCTCGAAGGCGTTGAAGAATTCTTCTTGTGTGCGGTCTTTGTTGGCAAAGAACTGGACGTCGTCGATCAGCAACAAATCGAGCGAGTGGTAGTGGTGTTTGAACTCGTCAAAAGTCTTGCGTTGGTAGGCTTTAACCACATCTGAGACAAACTGTTCAGCGTGGATGTACAAAACTTTGGCGTCTGGGCGGTCGGCCAGCAGCTTGTTGCCAATGGCGTGCATGAGGTGGGTCTTGCCCAAACCCACGCCGCCATAGATGAACAAGGGGTTGTAGAGCTGCCCCGGCGAGCCCGAGACATGCATGGCCGCTGCACGCGCCATGCGGTTGGCGGTGCCCTCGACCAGGTTGTCAAAATTCAGGGCACTGTTGAGGCGGTTGCGGAAGGTGTTGGCCACAGCCTCATCGGGCAGCGGGATAGGCTCGGCTGAAGATTCCATCGAGGAAGGTGTGGAGGCCTTTGTCGATTTTATGCCGCCTTCACGCGGAGTGATCGCTAACTCAATCTTGACCGGGTGACCTTGCAAATTTTCCAGCAAGGCAGCCAAGCGGCTGGCGTATTGGGCGCGAACCCAGTCGAGTTTGAAGCGGTTGGCCACAAACAAAGTGACACTTTGCTGGTCGTCAGAGACCTGAGCGCTCAGTGGTTTGATCCAGGTGTTGAACTGCTGCTCGGGCAATTCACGAGCGAGCTCTTCGACGCAGGTTTGCCACAGCGACTGGCCTGCATCCATTTGAAATTCTGGGGTGATTCCCTCGGGCATGTAGTACTTTTTATTGTGGACAGTGGGGATCTGAAACGGCAGTGTGGATAACTTTATCAAGAGCTTATCCACATGCCGATTGGGGGTCGGGAGGGCGATCATAAACCACATCGATCCGATTGAACTCCGGACTCACCCTGATGGTCGAAAATACAGTTAATTTGCCGGGCTCGCGAAAGTTTGCGATAATCTTGGGTTTCGCCCAACGCTGATTCATGGCATTGGGCACAAAGGAACAGTTATGAAACGCACCTACCAACCCTCCAAGACACGTCGCGCCCGTACCCACGGCTTTCTGGTTCGCATGAAGACCCGTGGTGGCCGCGCCGTGATCAATGCACGCCGCGCCAAAGGCCGCAAGCGTCTGGCTGTCTAATGCCTTTTCAACCGTCTGGCTGTGGCCTGACGCCACTTCGGGCGGTTGATTCCAGGGTTTGGCCATCGTGCAGCGTTTAAAGACACGCCCACAATTTCAGGCCGCCCTGGCGGGTGGAACAGTCTCGCGCACAGCGCATTTTGCGTTGCATCGCCTGACACTGACCCGCCCATCTGACACCCCCTTGGCGCCAGCCGAACAGGTCGGGCCTGCACCTTCACAGGAGCAGGCCCTTTTTGGCTTGTTTGACGTTTGGTTGGGTGCCATGGTGCCCAAACGCTGGGCGCGTCGCGCTGTCACGCGAAATGCCATCAAGCGACAGATCTACAACGTGAGCGAGCGCTTCGGCGATCGCCTGCCTGTGGCCGCCCATGTGGTGCGCTTGCGCACGACGTTCGACCGCCAACAATTCATCAGCGCCACTTCCGAGCCCCTGAAGCTGGCGGTGCGGCAGGAGCTGGAACAATTGTTTGAGCGTGCAGCGCGTTCCGAGGTGCGCACATGATCATTCAACGCTTGTTGATGGGTGTGGTGCGTGGCTACCGCTTGCTGCTGAGCCCTTGGCTGGGATCCTCCTGCCGCTTTGAGCCCACTTGTTCGGCTTATGCCTTGCAAGCCTTGGCGCAACATGGTGCGGCCAAGGGTGGCTACCTGACGGTGCATCGCTTGGTGCGCTGTGGTCCTTGGTGCTCGGGAGGCCACGACCCGGTTCCCTCCCAGGCGCCTCGCTTGTTTTCCGATTTGTTTTCCCCTACTTCGTCAAAGAAGACCCCATGAACGATATCCGTCGCACCATCCTTTGGGTGATTTTTGGTTTTTCCATGGTCCTGTTATGGGACCAGTGGCAGCTGTACAACGGCAACAAGGCCACCTTCTTTCCGAAGCCTGAAGTGGCGGCTTCTGCCAAAACATCTGCAGCGCCTGCTGCCAGTGCCAATGCCGTGCCATCCGCTACCGCTGCCGCTGCCCCTGCAGCGGTGACAGCCACTCCTGGCCAAGTACCAACTTCCGTGCCTGCTGCCACAGCGGCACCTCGCGAGAAAATCGAAGTGGTGACCGATGTCCTGAAGCTCAGCTTTGACACCGAGGGGGGCACCTTGGTGCGCACCGAGTTTAAGAAGCACGCTGACTTTGTCGACAGCACAAAGCCGTTTGTTTTTCTCGACCAAAGCAGCAGCCGCGTTTATGTGGCCCAAACCGGTCTGATTGGCGGTGACTTTCCGACGCACAAATCGCCCATGAAGTTCAGCGGCGAACGCAGCCTCAAAGACGGCCAGAACGAGTTGACCTTGCGCTTCGAGTCCGATGTGCAAAACGGTGTGAAACTGGTCAAGACTTACACCCTCAAGCGCGGCAGTTATGCCATCGGCGTGACGCACGAAGTGGTCAACACCGGCACCACCAACGTGTCGCCTCAGCTGTATTTGCAGCTGGTGCGTGACGGCAACAAGCCCGAGGGTGAGTCGGCTTTCTATTCGACCTTCACAGGCCCAGCCATTTACACCGAGGCCAAGAAGTACCAGAAGGTCGAATTCAGCGACATCGAAAAGAACAAAGCCGAAATCGACAAGACTTCGCCCAATGGCTACGTGGCCATGGTGCAGCACTACTTTGCAACGGCCTGGTTGCTGGCCGACGGCATTCAGCGCGAAAACTTCGTGCGCAAGGTCGACACCAACCTGTACGCCGTGGGCATGATCACACCTCTGGCCGATGTGGCGCCTGGCCAATCCAAGAGCGTGAGCACCCAATTGTTCAGCGGTCCCCAAGAAGAGAAGGTCCTGGAAGCTCTGGCTCCTGGCCTGGACTTGGTGAAGGACTACGGCTGGTTGGCCATGCTGTCCAAGCCTTTGTACTGGTTGCTCGACAAACTGTTCAGCTTCATTCAGAACTGGGGCTGGTCGATCGTGGCGTTGGTGCTCTTGCTCAAGATTGCTTTCTACTGGCTCAACGCCAAGGCGTATTCGAGCATGGCCAAGATGAAAGCCATCAACCCCAAGATCATGGAAATGCGCGAGCGCCTGAAAAACGATCCGCAAAAAATGCAGCAGGAGATGATGCGCATTTACCGCGAAGAAAAGGTCAACCCCATGGGTGGCTGCTTCCCGATCATGATCCAGATTCCGGTGTTTATTGCCCTGTACTGGGTCCTGTTGTCCAGCGTGGAGATGCGCAATGCTCCCTGGGTTGGCTGGATCCATGATTTGTCGGCCCCAGATCCTTATTTCATCTTGCCCCTAGTCATGACCTTGACTACCTTGCTGCAAACGGCGCTCAACCCCGCGCCACCAGACCCAATGCAAGCCAAGCTGATGTGGTTCATGCCGCTGATCTTCTCGGTCATGTTCTTCTTCTTCCCTGCTGGCCTGGTGCTGTACTGGATCACCAACAACATCTTGTCGATTGCCCAGCAGTGGATGATCAACACCCGCATGGGCGTGCCGCCGCAGTTCAACTTGCCCAAGTTCAAGTAACCCCCCAAAAAAGGGCCGCGCAAGCGGCCTTTTTTTGCTTCAGCTCACCCAACATCTTTATGCTCGCCAG
>JAKFXJ010000360.1 GCA_021731425.1 Limnohabitans sp.
GTCTGGGGTGGGGGCTGCTGGCCTGGTGCATGGGGGTCGCGCTGCAATTGCAACAAGCGGCTTTGTGGCCTGTGGCGATGTATGGTGGCGTTCTGATCTTGGTGGCGGCCTGTGCCTGGCTTCTGCGCGTCCTCACCCTCAGACGCCCAAGCGTGCAGCGCCACCGACCCACAGGCCTTTGGGTGATTGGGTTCTTGTTGTGGTTCTCGGTGGCCTTTGCTGCGACCGGATTGCACGCCTGTTCACGCGTGAGCAGCATGGCGCCTGCATTGGAAGGGCAAGACCTGGACGTGGTGGGTGTGGTGCAAGCCATGCCCCAAAAACAAGACCTGGGCTGGCGATTTCGCTTTCGCATCGAGCAGGCTTGGCAGGTGGATGCAGCAGGGGCCAGCCGCGCCTTGCAGGTCGATGCCGATGTGCCCGCGCAGGTGTATCTGGGTTGGTACGGGCAAGAGGGCACTCATGACAGTGGCTGGAACCTGTCGCCTCTGCCCGAGCCCGTCAAAGCTGGTGAACGCTGGCGCTTGCGCGTGCGCTTAAAAGCGCCGCATGGGCACATGAACCCACGCGGTTTTGATTATGAATTGTGGCTGTGGGAGCAGGGCATCCGTGCCACGGGTTACGTGCGCAACCGCGCCAAAGATCCACCGCCGCTACGAATCGCCAGCACCCTGCGCCATCCGATCGAGGGTTGGCGACAAAAGGTGCGCGACCGCTTGTTGACACAGCTGAGCACGCCCGGGGGCGACGCGGATGCCGCCAAACGGGCCGGTGTGCTGGCGGCCTTGGTGGTGGGGGATCAGGCCGCGATTGACCGCAGCGACTGGGATGTGTTCAGGGCCACAGGTGTGGCCCACCTGATGAGCATCTCGGGACTGCATGTGACCATGTTTGCCTGGCTGGCTTCGGTGGCCGTGGGTTGGGGCTGGCGCCGTGCAGCCCTGTGGGGCTTTAACGGCGCGATGCGCTGGCCTGCGGCGCACGTTGGGGCGGTGTCGGGTTTGTTTCTGGCCACTTTTTATGCCTTGTTCAGCGGT
Source organism: Limnohabitans sp. (assembly GCA_021731425.1). Taxonomy (GTDB): domain Bacteria; phylum Pseudomonadota; class Gammaproteobacteria; order Burkholderiales; family Burkholderiaceae_C; genus Limnohabitans_A. Next base: position 1,038 of record JAKFXJ010000360.1, read on the forward strand.
TGGGGCTTGCCCGCGCAACGCACTTTGCTGATGCTTTTGGTGCTGGTCGTGCTCAGGCTCTCGGCACGGCAATGGCATGGCGCCTTGGTTTGGTTGATGGCCTGTGCCGTCGTTTTGGTCTGGGACCCGTGGGCCTTGTTGCAACCGGGTTTTTGGTTGAGCTTTGTGGCGGTGGGGGTGCTCATGGCCTCGGACCTAAGGGGTGACCGAGGCGCGGGTCTCGCACCATCAACGGACTCCAACGATGCACCGTTGTGGCGTGCTGGTGCACGGTCCTTGTTGTGGTCGCACCTTTTCGGTGCGTCGTTTGGACTCAGGTGGGCCCTGTGGCTCGGGCAAGGTGTGGGTGCTTTGCTGCGTGAACAGGCCACCGTCACGCTGGCGCTGGCACCGTTGACCTTGCTGTTTTTTGGTCAGGTGTCGTTGGTGGGTTTGTTGGCCAATGTGCTGGCCATCCCTTGGGTCACCTTGGTGGTCACGCCACTGGCGATGCTGGGGGTTTTGTGGCCCCTTGCATGGGACTGGGCTTCTTGGGCCCTGCAGCCTTTGTCTGACTTGCTGGGCTGGATGTCGGCATGGCCACTGGCCAGTTTGTTGAGGGCGACGCCGCCCTGGGGATTGGCTGTGCTGGCCATGCTCGGGGCCTTGGGGCTGGTGCTGCGCATGCCCCTGTCCTGGAAAGTCTTGTGCCTGCCTTTGCTCTGGCCCGTGTTGTTCTGGTCACCTCCTCGACCGGGCCATGGCCAATTTGAATTGCTGGCGGCCGATGTGGGTCAGGGCAACGCGGTGTTGGTTCGTACGGCTCAGCACAGCCTCTTGTACGACGCCGGACCGCGCTATTCGGCCGAAAGCGATGCGGGCCACCGGGTGTTGGTGCCTTTTCTGTCCCAAATGGGCGAGCGCCTGGATGTGCTGATGCTCAGCCACCGCGACAGTGACCACACGGGCGGTGCGGCTGCGGTGTTGGCCATGCAAGAACAGGCGGCGCTGTGGTCATCGCTGGAGGACGAACACCCCTTGCACCGCCTGCGTCCGGGCTGGACGCGCTGCCAGGCTGGGCAGTCGTGGGTTTGGGATGGTGTGTTTTTTCAGGTCTTGCACCCGCCTGCGCCCGAGTTGGCGCCTCCCAGTCGCAAGCCCAACGAAGTCAGTTGTGTGCTGCGCATCCACACCCCTGAAGGGTCGGCATTGCTGGCGGGTGACATTGAAAGTCCGCAGGAGCAAGCCTTGGTGCGGGCGGGCCTGAGCCCGGTGGATGTGCTGCTCGCCCCCCACCATGGCAGCAAGACGTCGTCGAGCCTGCCTTTTTTGCAAGCCCTTGCGCCCAAAATGGCGCTGGTCCAGGCGGGTTACCGCAACCGCTTTGGCCATCCTGCCCCCGAAGTGGTGTGGCGTTACAAGGCGCAAGACATACAAATGGTGGAAACCACGCGATGCGGCGCGGCCACTTGGCGCAGCCACGCGCCGACCTTGGTGCAGTGTGAAAGGGTTGAGCGCCAACGGTATTGGCACCTGGCCTGGCCACCCTGAGGCCATCCCGGGTTGGCATGGGGTCGACCCTCATGGAAAGCCAAGTCTTGGTAGGTACAGTAATTGCTAACAAAGTCTCAGGAGTGAAGTGACATGCGCCAATTTGATGAGATGTACAGCCGCTTGCCCGCTGCGGGTGACTCGGGGGAGGTGAGAGCGCATTACGATGCGTATGCCCGTTGGTTGAAATCCCAGGATCCCCAACTCATGGCCGCACGGCGAGAAGAGGCGGAAGTCATTTTCCGGCGCGTGGGCATCACCTTTGCGGTCTATGGCGACAAGGACGAAGATGCAAATTCTGACGAGGGCGGCACCGAGCGCCTGATCCCGTTTGACCTGATCCCCCGCGTGATCGCCGCCCAAGAGTGGAAAAGCATGGAAGCAGGCCTGGTGCAACGCGTCACCGCGCTCAACCGCTTCATCCACGACGTGTACCACGGCCAAGACATCCTCAAGGCGGGCATCATCCCCCGCGAGCAGATCGAAAACAACGCGCAGTTTCGCCCCGAGATGGTTGGGGTGCATGTCCCCAACAACATTTATTCACACATCAGCGGCATCGACATCGTGCGAGCGCCCGACAGCGCGGGCAAGGGCGAGTACTACGTGCTCGAAGACAACCTGCGTGTGCCCAGTGGCGTGAGCTACATGCTGGAAGACCGCAAGATGATGATGCGGCTCTTTCCCGACCTGTTCAGCCAGCACCGTGTGGCGCCGGTCGCGCATTACCCCGATTTGCTGCTGGAGACCCTGCGTGCCAGCAGCCCCGCCACCACGGCCGAGCCCACCGTGGTGGTGCTCACGCCCGGCATGTACAACAGCGCCTATTTCGAGCACGCCTTTTTGGCGCAGCAAATGGGTGTGGAGTTGGTCGAGGGGCAAGACCTGTTTGTCAAAGACCAATTCGTTTACATGCGGACCACGCGTGGCCCCAAACGCGTGGATGTGATCTACCGCCGGGTGGACGACGACTTTTTGGACCCCAAGGTGTTCCGCCCCAGCTCAACCTTGGGCTGCGCGGGTCTGATGGACGCCTACAAAGCCGGTCATGTGGCCATCTGCAACGCGGTGGGCACAGGCGTGGCCGACGACAAGTCGATCTACCCCTATGTTCCCGACATGATCAAGTTCTATTTGGGCGAGGAGCCGATCCTCAAAAACGTGCCGACTTTCCAGTGCCGCAAACCCGACGATTTGAAGTACACCCTGGCCAACCTCAAAGACCTGGTGGTCAAGGAGGTGCACGGCGCAGGCGGTTACGGCATGTTGGTGGGCCCGGCATCGACCCAAGCCGAGATCGAGCGCTTCCGTGGCGCACTGCTGGCCAACCCCGAGGGCTACATTGC
>JAKFXJ010000113.1 GCA_021731425.1 Limnohabitans sp.
TGGCTGCGCACGCATTCCCCTTCGGCTGAAACCGGACATTGAACCAAACCAACCGGCACAAGCTGATGTCCTGAAAGGAGCTGGGATCAATTGGCCCGTGCGGCATTCCCAACGGGCCACCTGTTGTAGCCTTGGGCAATGGTCCAAACAGTCTTTCAGCCGTGACGGGTCGCATTCGTAAAAAACTCATTCAAGCCCAGCTTGAAGCCTTGCCCACCCCGCGCAACGATGCCGTGTTGTGCCCGCTGTGCGAGCGCCCCATTCCGCCCAGCCAACAAGATGCGCACCATTTGGTGCCCAAGTCACACGGCGGTGTGCAGACGGTGGTGCTGCACCGCATTTGCCACCGCCAAATCCATGCGCTGTTCACCGAGACCGAATTGGCCCGCACCTATGCCACGGTCGAAGCCTTGAAACAGCCCGAAGAGATGGCCCGCTTCATCCGCTGGGTGCAAACCAAGCCAGACGCGTTTTTTGAAAAAAGCCGTAAAAGCCAACGGCTCAAAAGCAGGCGCTGAACCCCAGAACCACTTCCCTCAAAATTGGCACTCCCACACCCATGACCCTGCCCACCTCGACCGCCAGCCGCATTGAGCTGAAAGACTTGCACCTGGCCACCCGCATCGGCACCTATGCGCCCGGCGACACCGTGCCCGAGTACCACGCGCTGGACTTGACGCTGTGGATAGACCCCCATCTGGTGCTGATCGCCCAAGACGGCATGGCGCATGTGTTCGATTACGACCCTTTGGTTATCGAGATCGAACGACTCGCGGCCGACGGGCTGTACGCCACCCAAGAGCGTCTAATGACGCGCATCGTGCAGGCCTGCGCGGCTTACCCGGTCATTGAGGCGCTCGAGATCGGTCTGCGCAAATTCCCGGTGCGTGCAGGCAGCGGTTCTTTGGGCGTGCGTTTGTTGGTAGACCGCGCACAACTGCAGCGCATGCGGGGCGACCTGGGCTGAAGGCTTTTAGGGGGTGAGCCACTCGTGGTACCGGTCCAAGCTGGCACGGCCCATTTCCTTCCAACCAGCAATCCAATCTACTTGGCACCCAGCGCCAGCCACGCTCTGGCAACAGGGTAGATCTGGTCCACATGCCTGTCCGCCGAATTGCTGAAGAGCACAAACACCCGCTGGTTGTTCGGGTCGGTGCTCCAGGCGATGCGTTGCCCCCCATAGCCAGCGGCCCAGAAGCTGTTGGGCGCCAAGGTGTTGTCGGTCCAGGTCAAGTAACCATAGCCACCGATGCTGTTCATCAAGCCTGGCGCACGAATCTGCGTGGTGCCCATATCCCGAATGAAACGGCCAAAGCAAGTGTCACCCCGGCGTTGTTGGTCGACATAAATCGCAAACCGGATCCAGTCGATCAGGGTCATGCGCACCACGCCTGCGGCACCATGGAAATAGCCGCTGCGGTCGGTGCCCAAAATCACAGGATACTCGGCATTGAAGGCTCGCAAAAGTTGCTCATCCACCCACCGCGTTGCGGGCATGCCCACGGCACGCTCGATCATCATGGCCACCACATGCGGATCACGCGACTTGTAGCTGAAACGCTCACCCGGCTTGAGCTTGCTGAACACACCGCGTTGCGCCGTAGATTGGCGCGGGGTTTCGAGCAACTGCTCCAGGTTGCCGGGGCCTTCCAGATAATGGCGAACCTCTTGTGGCAAGGTGCCAACGTAGTCACCCTGAGACGGCTCTGTGGTGCCCGAGGCCATCATCAAGACATCCCGCAGCGTGGCAGCCCCCAAGTCCTTGCCCACCAGGCCCGGCAGCAAACTGTCCACACGCTGGTCCATTTTCAAGTGCCCGGCACACACCGCTTTGCCAGCAGCCAGAGCCGCCACAGTTTTGCCCATGCTGGCGCTCAACAGCCGGGTGTTGAATTGAATGCCCCCGGTGCTGATGGCCTCCACAATGGCACCGTCTGCGATCAGCACCATGGCCCGGGACTCCACGCGACCCATGAGGGCTTGGGCCTGCTCGATGACCTTGGCCTCCTCCACACGGGGCGGGCGCACCGCCACCGGGGCCACTCCTGCGCGAGGTGCCGAGCGATAGTGCCAGGGCTGCCCGTCACCCACCAGCCAGTCTTCCGGCAAATAAATGGCCCCCGACTTGCCCAGCGGCAAACCGCCCGGCCCGGCCTGCATTTCTTTGAACGTCAGCGGCTTGGTGCTGGGCGCTACCTCGCGGATGCGAAAGCCCCGGTGATCCGGCCCGACCGCAGGACGCACGGGCTCGGTGCTCGTCGGTGTCAGGGGCTTGGGTGGTGCGGCTGTCGCCGCTGACCCGGAAGCCGCCATGTCGCGCAGCACCTCCTGCGTTCGCTGCTCATGCAGCGCAGCCAAATCATCGTCTTGCGCATCGCTGTTGGCCAGGGACGCCCCCACAGCCCAGACGGGCAGAGCCAACAAGCACACGCTGGCCAAGCGGGCAACGGGTTTCATGAAGGGGTGCAAGGCCCCTCGCAACTTGGGTTTCACCGGCCCGGTCCGTTTGCTTTTTGTCGTCATTTTTATATTTTCAGCAAAACCACCGATCTCGTCCAATGGTTCTTCGAGGGCCCAGCCGCCTACAACGCCAAAATTTCCACACTTCCCGTGAGCACCGGGCGGCACAAAATTTTGTAGCCGTCGGCATCAAAATGGGCGGCCACTTGGCTGGCGGTTTGGCTCAGTTGGCGGGCCGCCTCTGGCGTGGGGGCGCTGCCCAAATAACACCAGTGCTTGACCACATGGATTTGGGTGAAGTCGCCATCGCGCTCGACCAAGCCCACCGCGCCCGGGTAGGGCCAGCATTCCACGCGCAGCGCCAGCAGGCTGCTGAACAAGCGCTCGCGGTGCGCCTCGGCGCTTTCGTCGCCCCGGCACACACCCGCGCATTGGCGGATCGCAGCCCTGAAGCAGGCTTTGCCGGGGGGCAGTTTTTCCAGACCCAACGGGCCGTAGCAAAGTTTGTGTTGGTCGGCCACCGCACGCAGCGCCCCCAGCGCGGCGTGGCGGCTGGCGTACAGGCCATACAGCTCGGGCTGCTTGGCAAAGTCGATGTCGCGGGCGTAGACCACTTGCGGCACCTCGCCCGTCAGTTGCAGGCTGCACAGCTGTTGGTTGCGGCGCAGTTTTTGGTTGAACAGGGGGTGCTGGGCCTTGATCATTTGCGCCTCCAGCAGCAGTGCCCCGATCTCGCCCGCCGTGCGGATGTGGCTGATGCGCTGGGTCTGGCGCAGCATGCGGGCCTCATCGGGCGTGCGCAGGTGAGAAAGCAGTCGTGCCCGGATGTTGATGCTTTTGCCGATGTACAGCGGCAAGTCACCTTCTTGGCCATTAAAAATGTAGACGCCTGCCCCGGTGGGGGCGTCTTCGATGGCATCCCGCAGGTGCTGCGGGTATTCGTAGACCCGGCTTTCTTCAAAGTCGTCGCGGCGGCGGCGGGGGGAAATGCTGGCCATGTCAGGTTCGCTCAGATCAGGTGGCGTGTTGGTGGATGGTAGCGACCACTACGCCCCAGATGTCCACGCTTTGGCCGTCCTTGGGCACGATGTCGGGGTAGTCGGGGTGGGCCGCTTGCAGGCGCAAGCCCTCACCGCCCAGGCGCAGGGTTTTGCAGGTGAAGTCGCCGTCGATCACGGCCAACACGATCTGGCCGTCGGCCGGGGTGATGGCGCGGTCCACCAGCACCACCGAGCCATCGAGGATGCCTGCGTCGCGCATGCTTTCGCCGCGCACGCGGATGTAGAAGGTGGCCTGGGGGTGTTTGACCAACTGCTGCATGAGGTCGATGCGCTCGACCTGGTGGTCTTCGGCGGGCGACGGGAAACCCGCCGCAATGCTGGCGGGCAAGGCCTGCAACCACCAGTGACCAGGGGGCA
>JAKFXJ010000285.1 GCA_021731425.1 Limnohabitans sp.
GGCCATACCCCACGCTGGATGGGCATTTGTGTGTGTTGATTTACACCGACCGGCATTGGGAAAAATTTCTAGGCCTGATTGGGCAGGGCACTTTGTTCACGCAGGACCCGCGGTTTGTCAACATTGGCGCACGAACCAGCCACATCAACGACTTGTATCGCCTGGTGGCGCAGGCCATGGCCACACAAACCACCGAGGAATGGACGGCGCGGCTGAACGAAGCCGACATTCCCTGCATGCCCATGCACGACATCGACAGCCTGCTGCAAGACCCACACCTGCTGGCCGTGGGCATGCTGCAAGATGTGCAGCACCCCAGCGAGGGGCATTTGCGCGAGATTGGTGTGCCGGTCAGTTTTTCTGGCACACCGGGTTTGCCCGTGCAAAAACCGGCCCCGCGTTTGGGCCAACACAGCGCAGAGGTCTTGCGCGAAGCGGGGTTGAGCGATGCGGACATTGAAGGTCTGCAAAAGCGCGGTGTGAGTCACGGTTGAAGCCAATGCTTGGCCGCGCCAAACGGCGCAGGCACAAGCCTTAAAGCATCACTCGGCTTTGGCGCCTGAGTCTTTGACGGCCTTGGCCCAGCGCGGCATTTCGGTGCGCAGGTGCGCCGCGTATTCGGCGGGGGTACCACCCAAAATCTCAGCGCCTTGTGCCGCCAGGCGGGCACGCAGATCGGGGTGGGCCAGCGCCTTGTTCACTTCGGCGTTGAGCTTTTGCACGATGTCGGCTGGGGTGCCGGTGGGCACCACAATGCCTTGCCAGGCGGCGGCATCAAAACCGGGCATGCCCGATTCCGCCAAGGTGGGCAGATCGGGCAACAAGCTCGAGCGCTTGTTGCTGGTGACTGCCAATCCGCGCAGGCGGTTGTCGCGCACATAAGGCAAGACCGTGTTGATGGTGTCGATCATGAATTGCGTTTGCCCCGCTGCCAGATCCACCAAGCCCGGGGCACTGCCTTTGTAGGGAATGTGTTGGGTCTGCACACCGGTTTGGCTGGACATCATGGCGCTGGCCAGATGGGTGATGGTGCCCGTGCCCGATGAGCTGTAGTTCAGTGCGCCGGGGCGGGACTTGGCCAGGTCCAGAAACTCCTTGACGCTGCGTGCGGGCAGCTGGGGGTTGACCACCAGCACCATGGGCACGCTGGCCGTCAGGGCCACGGGTGCAAAGTCTTTCAGGGTGTCGTAATTGACCTTGCCGTAAAGCGCTGGGCCAATCACGATGGCCGATGTGTTGTAGAAAATTGTGTAGCCATCGGGCGTGGCTCTGGCCGCCAGTTCGGCGGCCAGGTTGCCGCCTGCGCCGGGCTTGTTGTCCACGATGACTTGCTGCCCCAGTTGTTCAGACAGGCGCTGTGCCAGCACCCGCGAGACCAGGTCGGTGGGGCCGCCGGGCGGGAAGGCGATGATCATGCGCACGGGCTTGTTGGGCCAGCTTTGGGCCCAGATGCTGCTGGCCATGAAAGCCAGCAACAGGCCGGTCAAGAAACGGGTGGTGATGCTCATGAAAACTCTCCTCAGGAATTGAATTGGTCCAGCACCTGGCCGGGTCCATGCGGGTGATCCACATAGTCCTGACCGTCATGCACTTTCACACCATTGACCCAGACGCCGTGCACGCCCGTGGCCTCGCGCACCATGCGCGTGCCGCCGCCAGGCAAGTCCTGGCGGGGCAAGGGTTTGGAGATGCCCACGGTGGCCGGGTCGAACAGCAACAGGTCGGCGGGCAGACCCACCTGCAAACGGCCACGGTGGGGAATGCGAAAGCGGTCAGCGGGTTCACTGGTCAGGCGGCGCACGCCTTCTGCCAGGGAGAAGTGCCCGGTGTCGCGCACCCAGTGCGCCAGGAAATACAGGCCAAAACCCGCGTCACACATGTAGGTGAGGTGGGCGCCCGCGTCCGACAGCGTGATCACGCTGGCTGGGTGCTTGAGCGAGGGAGCCACACCGTCGTCGTTGTTGTTGAAAAACTTGCCCACAAAATGCATGTCCAAGTCTTCTGACAGGGCCAGGTCAAAGAACACATCCACCGGGTCCAGGCCGCGCTGATCGGCCAGGGCCTGAATGCTCATGCCTTCCAGCGCCTGGTTGGCAGGGTGCACGGCGGCGCCCACTTCGATGTGCCGCCAGTTGCCCAGAAACAAGATGCCCGCTTTGGGCTGGCGAAGGTTCTGGCGGAAGGCTTCGCGAAATTCGGCCGAGCGGTACAAGCTAGGCAGGGCGTCCACTGTGGCAGCCTTAACCGCATCGAAGGCTGCATGGCTCAGCAGCACATAGGGGTCTTTCAAGGTGAAGTCAAACGACAAGGGCTGGCAGCTGGTCAGCACATACAACTCGTTGCCACGAGCCAGAGCCTGGGCGCAGCGCTCGTAATAGGTGGCCCCCAGGCCCGGGTTGCCCTCGTTGTACATGGTGAGCACGGTCGAGATGTAGCCGGGACGGCCCGTGTCCTGCACGATGGACTCCATCACATCGGGGCTGGCGCGGGTGCCGGTGGCCATCATGAAGACGCCCTTGTTTTTCTCGCCCAGCACTCCAGCCAATGCCCGCAACTCGCTTTCGGAGGCGATGGTGGACGGCATGGGGATGCCGCCAAAGCCGCTGTGGTTGGGTGAGAACGAAGACGCAAAACCAATGGCGCCGTGGTCCATGGCGTCGCGCACCAGGGCCTGCATGGTCTGCAGTTGTTCAGGTGTGGGATCGACTTGGGCCGAACCATCTGCCCCCATCACAGCGGTGCGAATGACCGAGTGCCCTGCAAACACGGCGGTGTTGACATAGGGGCCGATGCGGCGCAGTTGGTCCATGTATTGGCCAAAAGACTCAAACTGCCAATCCACGCCAGCGAGCAAGGACTGCAAGTCCATGCCTTCGACCACGGAGAGGTTTTTCAGCATGGTCTCGCGCAGCGGCGCAGGGCAGGGCGCGATGCCAAAACCACAATTGCCAATCACTGCCGTGGTCACACCCAAGGCGGGTGATGGCGACATGGTGCGGTCCCAGGTGACTTGCGCGTCGTAGTGGGTGTGCAGGTCCACGATGCCGGGCATGAGCGCCAAGCCTTGTGCGTCGATGCTGTCGCGGGCAGGGCCATTCACCTGTCCGATGTGGGTGATGAGGCCTTGCGAAACCGCCACATCGGCCTGCTGTGGAGGCCCACCTAAACCGTCGTAAACCTGCGCATTGCGGATGATCAAGTCATGCATCTGTCAATAACCTTGCTGCTGTGAAGTCGAGCGCGGGGGACATGCCCAACCATTTTTTGGACTATAGGCAGTTGCCCGCTTCAGGCTGTCGCGCAGTGGATATCAGGGTTTTCCACACCCGCTCAGGTTTTCGTGTTTCTGTCACGCCAAACGCGCCCCTTGTTGCATCGGGTGTTTGCGCAGGGACAGCCCCTAGGTGTCGCAGAAAGCAAAGCCAGCACTAGGTGAAAACACAAACCGTCGAAATAATGTGGTGATCAAGGGGCAGCCATGGGTTGCTGGCCGCTTGCTTGGACATGGATGGAGTGAGCATGAAGACGTTGTGGGTAAAAAGGGTGTGTGAATGAGCCAGCTCGATTCGTTGAATCCGTCGGCCATTCCTGCGCAGGACGAAGCCTTGCGCCAGGAAGTGCGGTCATTTTTGGTGGAGGCCCTGCGCGGCGTGCCCGCGCAGGTGCGGGCACGTTCTTGGATGGGTTATGACCCGGCTTTCAGCCGCGAGCTGGGGCGCAAGGGTTGGCTGGGCATCACCTTCCCGCCAGCTTATGGCGGTGCTGGCCGCAGCGCGTTTGCGCGTTATGTCTTGGTCGAGGAGTTTTTGAACTTTGGTGCGCCCGTGGGTTCGCACTGGATCGCCGACCGCCAAAGCGGCCCCTTGCTGCTCAAGTA
>JAKFXJ010000246.1 GCA_021731425.1 Limnohabitans sp.
GAACAGGGTTTTGGCGCTCAAGGGGTTTTGCACTTGGGCCACCTTTGCCCCAGCCCAGAGCAGCGCCAGATGCGCCATAAAGCTGGTGCTGGTGCGCACAGCAGACGCCGCCACCGCGTCCACCCCTGAGGCCATCAAAGGCTTGATCATCAAGGTGGCCACCGACTGGCACACCGCCGCCAGCAGGCCCAGTAAAACGCCCGTCATCAAAGAGCCACGCGTGTTTTCCCAAGCGTGGGTTTCACTCTCGCGTCGGCCCCACACAATGGCCACCATCACACCCGAGACCAGCAAACCACCGCCCACCAAGGTCCAGCCCCAGAGGGTTTCGCCCAGGAACAACCAAGCCAGTAAGGTGGAAAAAATCGCGTGGGTGGCGAACAGCACACCACTGCGGCGCGGCCCCAGCCGGTTCATGCAGGCAAACAGCGCGGTGTCGCCGATGAAGATGCCAATGAAGCCAGACAAGGCCAGCAGGGCCACATTCGCGCTGTCGAGCGTGCGCCACTGCCCGGTGAACAACGCCAGCGCCCACAGCAGGGTCAGCGCAAAAAACAAACGCCAGCGGGTGAAGGCAAAGGCCCCCATCTGGCTGGAGGCTGCCGCAGAAAACAAACTGCCCACCGCCCACGACAAGGCGGCCAGCGCCGCCAAAAGTTCTGGCTGCACAGGGTTCAGCTGCCGGCCAGTTTCATGCGGTTGACCAAGATGGAGCCGGTGGTTTTGGCGCCCATGTTGTAGGTGTCAGCGCCCACGGCCTCGATGCCCTTGAACATGTCTTTGAGGTTGCCCGCGATGGTGATCTCGTGCACCGGGTAGGCGATCTGGCCGTTCTCCACCCAAAAACCACTGGCCCCGCGTGAATAGTCACCCGTCACGTAGTTCACGCCCTGGCCCATCAACTCGATCACAAACAGGCCCGTGCCCAGCTTTTGCAGCATGGCGTCCAGGTCGTCGGTGGACTGCGTCAGGCGTGAAGTGAGTGTCAGGTTGTGCGAACCGCCCGAGTTACCGGTGGTTTTCATGCCCAATTTGCGGGCCGAATAACTGGAGAGGAAGTAACCCTCCACGCGTCCGCCCTTGACCACCTTGCGGCGCACCGAGCGCACGCCTTCGTCGTCAAACGGCGAGCTGCCTTTGCCACGCAACAGGTGCGGGTCTTCTTCAATGTCAATGTGTTTGGGGAACACTTTCTTGCCCAGCGAGTCCAGCAAGAAGCTGCTCTTGCGGTAAAGCGCACCGCCGCTCACGGCCTGCACAAAACCACCCAGCAGACCTGCCGCCACGGGCGATTCGAACAAGACCGGGCATTCGGTCGTGGGGATTTTGCGGGCCCCCAGACGCGACAAAGCGCGTTCGGCGGCATAACGGCCCACCACTTCGGGCGAGGCCATCTCGTCGGCCGAGCGCATCGAGGTGTACCAGGCGTCGCGCTGCATCTCGGCGTTGCGGCCCGGCAGCTTGGCAATGGGGGCCACCGAAATGCTGTGGCGTGAGCTGGCATAACCACCGCGAAAGCCATGGGTGTGGGCACTGAAAAAGTGGCTTTGCTGGGCCGACACGGCCGCGCCGTCGCTGTTGGTGATGCGGCGGCTGGTTTTGAGGGCCGCTGCTTCGCACTGCAAGGCCAGCTTGGCGGCCTCATCGCTGTTGATGCTCCAGGGGTGAAACAAATCCAGATCGCGGTGGTTCGATTCGATGTCGGCTTCGTCGGGCAGCCCGGCGGTCGGGTCTTCGGCGGTGAAGCGGGCGATGTCATAGGCGGCTTGCACCGTGCGCTCGATGGCCGCTTTGGAAAAGTCCGAGGTGCTGGCGTTGCCCCGGCGGTGGTCCACGTACACGGTCACACCCAGCGACTTGTCGCGGTTGCGCTCAACGTTTTCCAGCTCGCCCTTGCGCACGCTGACCGACAGGCCGCAACCTTCAGACGCTTCAGCGCCCGCGTTGGTGGCACCCAGCTTTTTGGCGTGGTGCAAGGCGATGTCGACCAGCTCTTCAAAATGGTCACGCGAGTAGCTGAAGCCGTCGTGGGGTTGTGAAGCAGTGGCTTGGACAGGGGCGTTTTTTTTCACTGAAAGGCTCTCGAAAAAAATGGCGGGCGCTGGGCCCGCAGTGGCCGCTATGATACTTGCCACCCAGCCCCAGCGCTGCATCTGAAAACGAGTTCCCCCAGTCATGTCCCGTAAACCCACAAAAGGCTATTTCGTCCGCGGTCAGTTTGTTGCCGAAGGCAGCGAACTCGACCTGGAGTTCAAGCGCGAACTCAAATTCGGACTGGATGGCCCCAGCCGCACCGAACTCAAACGCGAAAGCACCGAACTGCAAGTGCTGGGCACCCAACTGCTGACCCTGCGCCGTGACCTGATGGAAGGCCTGAGCCTGCCCGACAAACTGGTGGACGGCCTGGCCGAAGCCAAGCGCATCACCAACTTTGAAGGCAAGCGCCGCCAGATGCAGTTCATCGGCAAACAAATGCGCCTGCTCAGCCCCGAAACCCTGCAAGCCGTGCGTGAAGCGCTCGACATCCAGCGCCTGGGCAGCGCCAAAGACACCCAAGCCCTGCACCTGGCCGAAGCCTGGCGCGACCGCCTGATCGCCGACGACGCGGCTGTGGGCGAATGGATTGAACACCACCCGCAAACCGACATCCAGCAGCTGCGTGCCCTGGTGCGCCAGGCCCGCAAAGACGCGGTGCCTGTGACGAATGCTGCCGTCTCGCAAGGCTTGGCGCCTCGCCAAGGCCGTGCTTACCGTGAGTTGTTCAAACTGGTGCGCAGTGTGCTGACAGGCGGCCAAAGCGACGAGACCCCCGACGAGGAAGCTGAAGATGAGTGAAACCCAGTTTGACCCGGTCAAGATCGGCATCGTGTCCATCAGCGACCGCGCCAGCACCGGCGTCTACGAAGACAAAGGCCTGCCCGCGTTGCAAGACTGGTTGACCCGTGCGCTGCACAACCCGATCACCTTCGAGCCCCGCCTGATTCCCGACGAAAAGGACCGCATCAGCGCCACCTTGATCGAGCTGGTCGATGCGGGCTGCAGCCTGGTGCTGACCACCGGCGGCACCGGCCCCGCCCTGCGCGACGTGACCCCCGAGGCCACACTGGCCGTGGCGGACAAGGAAATGCCCGGCTTTGGCGAGCAAATGCGCCAAATCAGCCTGAAATTTGTCCCCACTGCGATCTTGTCGCGCCAAGTGGCCGTCATCCGGGGCCAAAGCCTGATCATCAACCTGCCCGGGCAGCCCAAGTCGATTGCCGAAACACTCGAAGGCCTGAAAGACGCCGACGGCAAAGCCGTGGTGCACGGTATTTTTGCGGCCGTGCCTTATTGCGTGGATCTGATTGGCGGACCGTACATGGAAACACAGGACGAGGTCTGCAAGGCCTTTCGCCCCAAAACCGCCATCCGCCCAGCCCGTTGACCGCGGGCCTCGGCCCGCAGTGCCCTCAAGACGGCTTGTGCAGCAAAGCCACCGCCCGCGCCTCGATGCTTTGGCCCATGCCCACCGGCCCCAGCTTTTCAGCGGTCTTGGCCTTCACATTCACCTGATCCAGCCCGACGCCCAAAGCCTGGGCCACACCCGCGTTGATGGCCGCCATGTGCGGGGCCAGTTTGGGGGCCTGGGCCACGATGGTGCTGTCCACATTCACTAGCACCCAGCCTTGCGCACGCACGCGGCGCATGGCCTCTTGCAACAAAACGGAAGAATTGGCGCCCTTGAACTGTGCATCGGTGTCTGGAAAATGCCGCCCAATGTCGCCCAAGGCCGCTGCACCCAACACCGCGTCGGTGATGGCGTGCAGCAGCACATCGGCATCTGAATGGCCCATTAAACCCACCGTGTGGGCAATCTCCACGCCGCCC
>JAKFXJ010000171.1 GCA_021731425.1 Limnohabitans sp.
GCTGGGACCGGTCCCAGCACTTCAGTCAATCTGTGCACCCGAGGCTTTGACCACCACGGCCCACTTGGCCAGGTCTCTTTTCAGCATGTCCGCAAACTCGGCAGGTTGGGTGATCAGCACATCGGCGCCTTGCGCATTGAAGCGCTCGATCACATCCTTGTTCTTGAGCACATCCTGCACATCTTGGTTGATGCGGCGCACGACCGCAGCCGGGGTTTTGGCTGGCGCAAAAAGACCAAACCAAGGCGACACATCAAACTCTTTGAAGCCCCCTTCGGCGATGGTGGGGATGTTGGGGAAATTGCCCGAGCGCACCGCACTGGTCACAGCGACTGGACGCAGCGTGCCGCTTTTGATGGCCCCCGACACCGATGGCAAACTGGTGAACACCATGTTGATTTGGCCGCCCATCAGGTCTTGCATGGCAGGCGCTGCACCCCGGTAGGGAATGTGTTCGAGCTTGGTGTTGGCAGCGGCATTGAACATGACGCCCAACAAATGGTTGACCGAGCCGTTGCCTGCAGAGCCAAACGTCAAGGGGCTGCGCTGGCCTTGTTCCGCCAGATCCTTGATGCTTTTGACCTGTGAGTCTGGGCGGACCACCAACACAAAGGGGAGGGTCGCCAAGGTGGCCACAGGCTCGAAATCTTTTTCGGGGTCAAAAGGCAGTTTTTTGTACAAAGCCGCGTTGATGGCGTGTGAACCCGCATAGCTCATCAGCAAAGTGTGGCCATCGGCAGCGGCCTGTGCCACATGTTCCATGCCCACATTGCCGCCAGCGCCTGCGCGGTTTTCGATGACGACCGCCTGGCCCCATTTTTCGCTCAGCTTCTGGCCCACGATGCGGGCCAGTGCGTCGGAGGCACCACCCGGGGTTTGTGGCACCACAATGCGCACCGGTTTCGACAAAAAGTCCTGCGCCTGCGCAGCACCTTGAACCAGGCACAGCCCCAAAGACAGGGCCAAAAACTTCCAACCACGATTGAACATGTCAGCTCCAAAAAACAAGGGGGCCAGAATGACACGAAGCCCCGGCGGTGCTTGTCTCGCGGTGGACATGGCGGGTGGGGGTTTACCCAAGGGCCTGTGCAACAATGAAAAAATGATCATTCGACAAATCGCAGGCGCATTGGGCGCCGAGCTGCACGGGGTCGATTTGACCCAAGCCCTCACGACCGATCTGCAACAGGCCATTCGCGCTGCCTTGCTGCAGCACCAAGTCATTTTTTTCCGTGACCAAGACCTCTCGCCCGAGCAATTTATGACGTTCGCGCACACCCTGGGTCAGCCGGTCGAATACCCATTTGTCAAAGGCCTGGAGGGCTTTCCTTGTGTCATCGAAGTCAAGAAACTCGAGCACGAAAAAGTCAACTTTGGTGGGATTTGGCACTCCGACACCACTTACCTGGAGCGGCCGCCCATGGGCTCCATTTTGCTGGCCAAAGAGGTGCCGCCTTATGGGGGCGACACCCTGTTTGCCAACCAGTACCTGGCCTGGGAAAGTTTGTCCGACACCATGAAATCGCTGCTCGAAGGCCTGGTTGGCATCAGCAGCTCGGCCAAAGCCGATGTCTCCAAAACCCGCGAAGACCGCATCAAAAGTGACGGCAAAGACAGCGCCCCCAAGGAATACCTGGCCCACCACCCGCTGGTGCGCACACACCCCGAAACCGGACGCAAAGCGCTGTATGTCAATGTGGCCCACACCTCGGGCATTGTGGGCATGACAGATGCCGAAAGCACCCCCATCCTGAACTTCCTGTTTCAGCACCAGGTCAAGCCCGAATTCACCTGCCGCTTTGTTTGGCAACCCCATTCTCTGGCGGTGTGGGACAACCGCTGCACCCAGCACAACCCGGTCAACGATTACCACGGTTTTCGCCGGGTGATGCACCGCATCACCTTGGCTGGGGACCAACCCGTTTGATAATGGCTGGGGCGGCCGATGGGGCCGCTTGTTGACCGACAGGGAGTGCGTGTGAAATTCAAGATGTCTGAGAAATCATTGTTTGCGGTGCTGTTGCGCTCGCCATGGTGGATCAGTTTTGTGTTGGTGGCTGTGATTGCCCTCTTGGCCGGAGCCTTGCTGCCTGACGAGTACAAGGGCGTGGGCATGTTGGGGGGCTTTCCCTTTTTTGTGATCGGTTGCATGGCCCTGTGGCGACAGCGCAATTTGCCCAGCCCTGCGCTGGTGGAAAAGGGCTTGGAAAAGCTCGGCGGTATGAGCTGGCGAGACTTCTCGGTGGTGCTGGACACGGCTTTCAACCGACAAGGCTATTCCGTCTCACCACTTACAGGTGGGGCCGACATGCTGCTCGAAAAAAAGGGCGTGCGGACCGTGGTCAGCGCCAAACGCTGGAAAGCGGCCGCCATGGGCTTGGAGCCGCTGCGCGAATTGGTGTCCCGGCGCGATGCCTTAGAGGCCAGCAACAGCGTTTGCATCAGCTTGGGGCAAGTCAGTGTCAAAGCTGAAGAATTTGCGGCAGACAACCGCATCACCCTGATCACGGGAGCCGATCTGGTGATTTTGGTGGACGAAGAAGTCAAGGCTTTGTGAGCTTCGGCCCAGCGCTTCGGGCGGCATGTCCGGTGGCTTGGTTATGGGCCACCCAATCGATTTTGGTATACAAAAATCGCTTTTTTGCTTAATTTTTGAGCTGATATCAGGGTATTTCAGATTTTCTGTATACAGCCGGGGACTTTTAGGTGGTTTAATAAGGCTTTTCGCCACCGCCCCGAATGTCAATCAATCCATTACGTGCCCCGCACGCCGACTGCCCTGACAGCGCCGACGCTGAGTTCGATGGCAGCTCGCAAGCGGTCAAGGCGCAGCAGCGCTTACGCGAGCTGATCCTGGCAGGTCAGCTGCCGGGGGGCACACGCATTGCCGAGCTGGCGCTGGTGGAGCGCTTGGGCATGTCGCGCACCCCCATTCGCACGGCCCTGATGCGTCTGGGTGAAGAAGGCCTGCTGCAAACGCTGCCCGGTGGTGGTTATGCGGTGCGCACTTTTTCCGAGCGCGAAGTGGCGGATGCCATTGAGCTGCGTGGCACCCTCGAGGGCTTGGCTGCGCGTTGGGCTGCCGAGCGCGGCGTGAGCGCAGCCCTCATGCAAGAAGCCAGTGCATGCCTGGACCAGATCGATGCTTTGCTGCCACCCGGCACCTTGGACGATGACCATTTTTCGGGTTATGTGCGTCTTAACGCCCGTTTTCACCGGCTCATGGCCGAGATGGCTGACAGTGCTTTCCTGGTCCGCGAGATTGAACGCGCATCTGGCCTGCCATTCGCCTCGCCCTCGGGCTTTGTCGGCGTGCAGGCACACACGCCCGATGCCCGTGACATGCTGGTGGTGGCCCAGCACCAGCACCGTCAGGTGTTGCAGGCCATCGCCCAGCGCGAATCGGGACGAGCCGAATCGCTGATGCGCGAGCACTCGCGGATTGCACGTCATCACTTGGGCCTTGCGCTTCAAAATCCGCAGCCCTCGGTCACACCCGGGGTCCAACTCATCCGCAACAGGAGCTGAAACATGTTCATCAAAAATACCTGGTATGTGGCTTGCACCGCGAGCGAACTCGAAGCCCTTGGCGACAAGCCGCTGGGCCGAACGATCTGCAACGAGAAGATGGCCTTCTTCAAAGGACCGGACGGCCAAGTCGCGGCGGTTGAAGACTTTTGCCCGCACCGTGGTGCCCCCCTGTCGCTGGGTAAGGTCTGCAAAGGCCATTTGCAGTGTGGTTATCACGGCCTGGAGATGGGTGTGGATGGCAAAACCGTGCAGATGCCCGGCCAGCGCGTGCGTGGCTTTCCGGCCATCAAAAGTTACGCCGTGGTCGAGCGTT
>JAKFXJ010000014.1 GCA_021731425.1 Limnohabitans sp.
CTGTTTGGCGGGCGCGATCACACCACGGTGCTGCACGCAGTGCGCAAGATCAGCGCTGAACGCCAGCAGCTGACCGAGTTGAACCAGCAATTGCACGTCCTGGAGCAATCCCTCAAGGGTTGAGACGCCATGAACCCATCCCGGCCCCCCGTTTTAGGTGATTTGCACCCCTTACAGGCCGTTTTGGACCCAAAAAACAGCGAAAATGCATGCTGTTGCGAAAAATTCACCCAGCGCTGAGCTGCGGTGACAAAAACCACCAAAGGTAGACAAATGATCGTCCTGAAGGCCACCCAAGACAAATTGCTGTCGGTCCTGCAATCTGTGTCCGGCATTGTCGAGCGCCGCCACACCCTGCCCGTGCTGGCCAACGTGCTGATCCGCAAAACCGGTCACGCCGTGCAGCTGACCACCAGCGACCTCGAAATCCAGATCCGCACCACCGCCGAGATGGACGGTGACCCAGGCGACTTCACCACCACCGTGGGCGCCCGCAAACTCATCGACATCTTGCGCACCATGCCCGCTGACCAAACCGTCAGCCTCGAATCGTCGCAAGCCAAGCTGATCTTGAAGGGCGGCAAGTCAAAGTTCACCTTGCAGACCTTGCCCGCAGAAGACTTCCCGCTGGTGCAAGAAGCCGCCAGCTTCGGCCCCGTGTTCAGCGTGCCGCAAAAGACCCTCAAGCAATTGCTGGGGCAAGTCTCGTTTGCCATGGCCGTGCACGACATCCGTTACTACCTCAACGGCATCTTGTTTGTGGCCGAAGGCAACCGCTTGAGCCTGGTCGCCACCGACGGCCACCGCCTGGCCTTCACCGCCGCCACACTCGACGTGGAAGTGCCCACCAAACAAGAAGTCATCTTGCCACGCAAGACCGTGCTCGAGCTGCAGCGCTTGCTGTCGGATGCCGATGGCGCGATCGAGATGCAGTTCGCCAACAACCAGGCCAAGTTCAGTTTTGACGGCATGGAGTTCGTGACCAAGCTGGTCGAGGGCAAGTTCCCCGACTACAACCGCGTCATCCCCAAAGGCCACCGCAACAACCTGACGCTGGGCCGCCAGGCGCTTTTGTCTTGCTTGCAGCGCACCGCCATCCTGACCAGCGACAAGTTCAAAGGCGTGCGCCTGAATCTGGAGCCCGGCACACTGCGTGTGGCGTCGACCAACGCCGAGCAGGAAGAAGCGGTGGACGAACTGGACATAGATTACGGCGGTGACGCCATCGAGATCGGCTTCAACGTGACCTACATCATCGACGTGCTGAGCAACATGGGCCAAGACATGGTCCGCATTGATCTGGCCGATGGCAACAGCTCGGCGCTGATCACGATCCCCGAGAACGACAACTTCAAATATGTGGTGATGCCGATGCGCATTTAAGGCGAAAGCCCGCAAGGACACCCTTATCGAAACCCGCGACCCTTCGCGGGTTTCGGCCATTCAAGCGACAGAGAAAATTGAACATGACCGACGACATCAAGCCCAGCGAAGAAGCTTTCACCACCGCGCAACCCAAGATCGACGCCAACCAAGCGGGCGCATCCGAAGGCTATGGCGAAGGCTCCATCCAGATTCTGGAAGGCCTGGAAGCGGTGCGCAAACGTCCCGGCATGTACATCGGTGACACCTCTGACGGCACGGGCCTGCACCACTTGGTGTTCGAGGTCGTGGACAACTCGATTGACGAAGCACTGGCGGGCCACTGCGACGACATCGTCGTCACCATCCACTCTGACAACTCGATTTCCGTCACCGACAACGGCCGCGGCATCCCCACGGGCGTGAAGATGGACGACAAGCACGAGCCCAAGCGCAGTGCGTCAGAAATCGCTTTGACCGAACTGCACGCAGGCGGCAAGTTCAACCAAAACAGCTACAAGGTCTCGGGTGGCTTGCACGGCGTGGGTGTGTCTTGCGTGAACGCTTTGAGCAAGTGGCTGCGCCTGACGGTGCGCCGCGAAGGCAAAGTGCACCAGATCGACTTTGCCAAAGGCTTTGTGCAAAACCGTTTGCTCGAAACCGTGGACGGCGTTGAAGTCTCGCCCATGCGCGTGACGGGTGCCACCGACAAGCGCGGCACCGAAGTGCACTTCTTGCCCGACGTGGAAATCTTCACGCAGAACACCGATTTCCATTACGAGATTCTGGCCAAGCGTCTGCGCGAGTTGTCCTTCCTGAACAACGGCGTGCGCATCCGACTCAAAGACGAACGCAGCGGCAAAGAAGACGACTTCTCGGGCGCCGGTGGCGTCAAAGGCTTTGTGGACTTCATCAACGCCAACAAAAAAGTGCTGCACCCCAACGCTTTCCACGCCAACGGCGAGCGTCCTGCAGACAGCTACGGCGGCATTCCCGGCACCAGCATCGGTGTCGAAGTGGCCATGCAGTGGAACGACGGCTACAACGAGAACGTGCTGTGCTTTACCAACAACATCCCGCAGCGTGACGGTGGCACCCACCTCACGGGCCTGCGTGCCGCGATGACCCGCGTGATTGCCAAGTACATCGAGAAAAACGAGATCGCCAAAAAGCAAAAAGTTGAAGTCAGCGGCGACGACATGCGCGAAGGCCTGTGCTGCGTGCTGAGCGTCAAAGTGCCCGAGCCCAAGTTCTCCAGCCAAACCAAAGACAAGCTGGTGTCGAGCGAAGTGCGTGCCCCGGTGGAAGACATCGTGGCCAAAGCTTTGACCGACTTTTTGGAAGAGCGCCCTAACGACGCCAAGATCATCTGCGGCAAGATTGTGGAAGCCGCCCGTGCCCGCGAAGCCGCCCGCAAAGCCCGCGAAATGACACGCCGCAAAGGCGTTCTCGACGGCATGGGCCTGCCCGGCAAACTGGCCGACTGCCAAGAAAAAGACCCAGCCCTGTGCGAAATCTACATCGTCGAGGGTGACTCCGCCGGAGGCTCAGCCAAGCAAGGCCGCGATCGTAAATTCCAGGCCATCTTGCCCCTGCGCGGCAAGATCCTGAACGTCGAAAAAGCCCGCTACGAAAAGCTGCTCACCAGCAACGAAATCGTCACGCTGATCACCGCCTTAGGCACCGGCATCGGCAAAGCCAGCGCCGAATCGGGCAAGAGCGGCACCGACGACTTCAACGTCGACAAACTGCGCTACCACCGCATCATCATCATGACCGACGCCGACGTGGACGGCGCCCACATCCGCACTTTGTTGCTCACCTTCTTCTACCGTCAGATGCCTGACCTGGTCGAGCGTGGCCACATCTACATCGCCCAGCCGCCGCTCTACAAAGTCAAGGCTGGCAAAGAAGAGCTCTACCTCAAGGATGGCCCGGCGCTCGACGGCTTTTTGCTGCGCATCGCGCTCAAAGACGCCAGCATCAGCACGGGCGGCGCTGCGCCGCAAGTGCTGACCGGCGAGACGCTGGAAACATTGGCCCGCAAACACCAAGTGGCCGAACACGTCATTGCCCGCCTGTCCAATTTCATGGACGCCGAAGCCCTGCGGGCCATGGCCGACGGCGTGTCGCTCAACCTCGACACCTTGGAGCAAGCTGCGGCCTGCGCCCCGGCGCTTCAAGCCAAGCTGCGCGAACTCAACACCACCGGCATCCCGGCCGAAGTGACGGCCGAGTTTGACGTGCGCACCGACAAACCGATTCTGCGCATCAGCCGACGCCACCACGGCAACATCAAGAGCAGCATCATCACGCAAGACTTTGTGCACGGCGCCGACTACGGGGCACTCGCCGAAGCGGCCGAGACCTTCCGTGGTTTGCTGGGCGAAGGTGCCAAAGCCAGCCGCGGTGAAGGCGAGCGCCAGAAAGAAGAAAAA
>JAKFXJ010000122.1 GCA_021731425.1 Limnohabitans sp.
AGCCCGGCTGCTCGATGCGTGTCACGCCCTCGCAGCGGCTCAAGCTGGAGATGCGGTAAATGAAGGTCAGGCAGGCTGCGATCAGGCCCACCTCAACCGCCACCGTCAGATCAAACACCACGGTGAGGAAAAACACCGCCAGCAAGGTGACGCGGTAGGGCAGGCGGTACTGGCGCAGGTGCATGAATTCACGCCATTCGCCCATGTTCCAGGCGACAAACATCAAGATTGCCGCCAGCGCCGCCAGTGGAATATGCCCGGCCAGGGGGGCGGCTACCAGCACCACCGCCAGCAAGGTCAGCGCATGCACCATGCCCGAAATCGGGGTGGTGCCGCCGCTTTTGATGTTGGTCACGGTGCGGGCAATGGTGCCGGTGGCGGGCATGCCACCAAAAAACGGCGTGACAAAGTTGGCCACGCCTTGGGCCATCAGCTCCTGGTTGGGGTTGTGGCGGTCGCCAGTCATGCCGTCGGCAATGCGGGCGCACAGCAGCGATTCAATCGCCCCCAAGAGCGTCAAGGTCAAGGTCGGCATGAGCAAAAAGCGGGCGCTGTCCCAGCTGAACTCGGGCCAGACCAAGCCAGGCATGGAGGAGGGGATGCCGCCAAACTTGCTGCCAATCGTCTCCACGGGCAGGTTCAGCAGCCAGGTGACCAGGGTGGCAAACACCAGCGCCACGATGGAGCCGGGGACCATGCTGGCCCAGCGGTACCGGGTGTCCGTCAGGCGGCGGCTCATGCGCAACCAACCCACCACCAGTGACAGTGACGCCAAGGCCAGCAGCAAGGATGCCAAATTGGCCGTGTGCAGGTTCAGCCACAGGGCGTTCAGGATGCCAAAGAAGTCGGCCGGCATCGTGGCCACTTTCAGGCCCAGAAAATCCTTGATTTGAGACAACATGATCAGCACCGCGATGCCGTTGGTGAAACCGATCACCACCGCCACCGGGATGAAGCGGATCAAGGTGCCCAGGCGAAACAGCCCCATCAAAAACAACAGTACGCCTGACATGGCGGTGGCCAAGATCAAGTTGGCCAGGCCATAGCGCTCGACGATGCCATAAACGATCACGATGAAGGCCCCGGCCGGGCCGCCGATTTGGACCCGGCTGCCGCCCAAGGCCGAGATCAGAAAGCCCGCAATGATGGCGGTGAACAGGCCCGCCTCGGGCTTGAGCCCGGAGGCGATGGCAAAGGCCATGGCCAGCGGCAGGGCCACCACCCCCACGGTGAGGCCAGCGCCTACGTCTTGAGAGAATCGCTCGCGGTTGTAGCCGTGCAGGCTGTCGAGCAAGCGGGGGCGAAAAAAATGCGTGGCCTGCATCCAATTCATGGGCATCTCGTGGTTATTCTTGTCGCCAAATTATGCGGCAAGCCCTTGCACCTGCCCCATGGTGCTTGGCTGCACACGCGTTCCTTGGTTTGAAGGGAGCTCATGTGCAGCGGTCCATCGGGTCAGTGGATGCGCATGCCGGGTTTGGCGCCGGGCCACGGATGCAGCACATAAATGCCCGCGTCCGTTTTGTCGTCGGCGTGGCTTGCGGCCAGCACCATGCCCTCGGACACACCAAACTTCATCTTGCGCGGGGCCAGATTGGCGACCATCACAGTCAATTGACCGATCAGGTCTTCGGGCTTGTACATGCTGGCGATGCCACTGAACACATTGCGTGTGCGACCTTCACCCACGTCCAGCGTCAGGCGCAGCAGCTTGACCGAGCCTTCGACGGGTTCGCAGTTGACGATCTGGGCAATGCGCAAGTCCACCTTGGCAAAGTCGTCGATGCTGATGGTGGGGGCGATCTCTTCGCCGCCCGGGATGACTTTTTCTTCCACCAACGCTGGCGGCTCGAACAAAGCATCGAGTTGCTCGGGGGTGACGCGTTGCATCAGGTGTTGGTAGGCGTTGATGGAGTGGCCCGCGCCCAGCAGCTGTTGCGCTTGGGCAAAGGTGAAGGGCGCCACGTTCAAGAAGGCCTCGACCTGCGCCGCCAAGGCCGGCAGCACGGGTTTGAGTTGCAGGCTGAGCAAGCGGAAGGCTTCGATGCAGGTGCTGCACACGTCGTGCAAGCGGACGTCTTGGCCTTCTTGTTTGGCCAGATCCCAGGGCTTGTTTTGGTCCACGTAGCTGTTGACCTTGTCGGTCAGCAGCATGATCTCGCGCAGGGCTTTGGCGTATTCACGCTCATCGTAAAAGGCCGCGATGCTGGGTGTAGCGGCTTGCAAGGTCGCGAGCAAAGCTTGGCCGTCGGCGCTCACGGCGCCGAGTTGGCCGCCAAAGCGCTTGGCAATAAAGCCGGCCGAGCGCGAGGCGATGTTCACAAATTTGCCGATCAGGTCGCTGTTGACCCGCGCCATGAAGTCTTCGGCGTTGAAGTCGATGTCTTCGTTGCGGGCCGAGAGTTTGGCCGCCAGGTAGTAGCGCAGCCACTCGGGGTTCATGCCCAGGCTCAGGTACTTGAGCGGGTCCAGGCCCGTGCCGCGGCTCTTGCTCATCTTCTCGCCGTTGTTCACGGTGAGGAATCCATGCACGAACACGCTGTTGGGGGTTTTGCGGCCCGAGAAATGCAGCATGGCCGGCCAGAACAGCGTGTGGAAGGTGACGATGTCTTTGCCGATGAAGTGGTATTGCTCCAGTGCGGGGTTGGCCATGTAGGCGTCGTAACTTTCGCCGCGCTTGCCCAGCAGGTTTTTGAGCGAGGCCAAGTAGCCCACGGGCGCGTCCAGCCACACATAAAAGTACTTGCCGGGCGCATCGGGGATCTCGATGCCGAAGTAGGGCGCGTCGCGCGAGATGTCCCAGTCACCCAGGCCTTAGCTGGTCGTGCCGTCGGGGTTGGTGCGCACCGAAAACCATTCCTTGACCTTGTTGGCCACTTCGGGCTGCAGCTTGCCGTCTTGGGTCCATTGGCTCAAAAACTCGACACAGCGTGGGTCGGACAGCTTGAAAAAGAAGTGTTCCGAGGTCTTCAACTCGGGTTTGGCGCCCGACAGGGCCGAGAAGGGGTTGATCAGGTCGGTGGGCGCATAGACCGCGCCGCAGCTTTCGCAGTTGTCGCCATACTGGTCTTTGGCATGGCACTTGGGGCACTCGCCTTTGATGAAACGGTCGGGCAGGAACATGTTCTTTTGTGGGTCAAAGAACTGCTCGACCGAGCGAACCTCGATCAGCGAGCCGCCATCGGCCGCGCTGATGTCGCGCAGGTCACGGTAAATTTGGCGGGCCAGCTCGTGGTTTTCGGGCGCGTCGGTGCTGTGCCAGTTGTCGAACTGGATGTGAAAACCGTCCAAATAGGGCTTGCGGCCGGCCGCGATGTCGGCCACGAACTGCTGGGGCGTTTTGCCGGCCTTTTCGGCGGCGATCATGATGGGCGCGCCGTGGGTGTCGTCCGCGCCAACAAAATTCACCTGGCTGCCCTGCATGCGCTGGAAGCGCACCCAGATATCGGCCTGGATGTATTCCATGATGTGGCCGATGTGGAAGTTGCCGTTGGCATACGGCAAGGCGGTGGTGACAAAAAGCTGGCGCGGTGCGTTGGGGGCAGACATGGTGGGACAGTTTGTAGGGGGAATCGGTGATTTTAGGGTGTGCAGGCTGTCTTGTCGGTAAACTTCGCCCCATTCTAGAAAGTGACCATGGCGACCACCGAACAACTCCTCCAGGCTCTGCAAGCCATCATTGATCCGAACACGGGCAAAGATTT
>JAKFXJ010000361.1 GCA_021731425.1 Limnohabitans sp.
CGCTGGCGCTGACCTTGGTGGGCTGGGTGGCGACCTGCTTCATCGCGGCGCTGTCCACCGACAAGGGCATGTTCTGGTGGGCTGCGGCGATCGCGGGTTTTTGCATGGGCTCCAGCCAGTCATCGGGCCGGGCTATGGCGGGGCTGATGGTGCCGCCCCAGCGCCTGGGCGAGTTTTTTGGCCTGTGGACCTTTGCCATCCGACTGGCCAGCATTTTGGGTCCGCTGACCTACGGCTTGATCACCTGGCTGAGTGACGGCAACCAGCGTCTGGCCATTGGCTCGACCTCTTTGTTGTTTGTGCTGGGGCTGATCTTGTTGATGCCGGTGGATGTGGAGCGTGGCCGCAGGGCGGCGCAATCGCCCACCTGAGTTGACCTACAGCGAGGCTGGCACGGCCTCGCAAGCCGCTTCAGGCAAGCCTAGCCATCTCTGCGCAGCCGCTTGCAAGCCCTTCAAATCACCTGTGGTCAAGAGACGGATGGTGGGTGTAGCGCCCTCATGCTGTCCTGCGTTCAACAGGCCCGCTGCCGCCAGCAAACGGTGGGTTTGACGCGCCACCGGCTCGCCGGTCGAGACCAGTTGCACATCCGGTCCCAACAAGGTGCGCAAATCGTGCTCGACAAACACATAGTGGGTGCAGCCCAGCACCAGCGTGTCGATGTCGCCAGTTGCCGATCCAAAGCGGCCCATGGCCTGGGTGTAGGTTTGCAGCAAGTGCGTGATTTGCGCTTGCGCGGCATGCAACGGGTCCGGCAGGGTGCTTTGTTCGATCGCCAGAGCCAGCCCGTTGCAGGCCTGCACCACAAACGTTGCCTCGTCTTTCACGCTGGCCAACAAGCGTGAAAATTTCTCGCTGCCCACCGTCCCTCGGGTGGCGATCACGCCGATGCGTCGGGTGGTGCTCAAGGCCAGTGCCGGTTTGAGCGCGGGCTCAACGCCCACCAGCGGCAGCGTGGGATAGGCGGCTCGCAAACCCTGAATGGCCGCAGCCGTGGCGGTGTTGCAGGCCACCACCAAGGCTTTGATCTGGTGCTGGGTTTGCAGGTAATGGGCAATCGCATGGGTGCGGTCGCTGACAAAGTGCTCGCTTTTTTCGCCGTAGGGCGCGTGGGCGTTGTCGGCCAGGTACACAAAGCGTTCGTGTGGCAGTTCTTGTTGCAGAGCCCGCAGCACACTCAGTCCGCCGATGCCGCTGTCAAACACACCGATGGGGCGATGGTCAGTGCTCATGGTGCGGCAGGTCTGAAAAAAGGCCGCTTGCGCGGCCTGTTCAAGCAGTGCGGCATCAGCCTGCGTTGACGCCAATGCCTTTGAACTCGCCCGTGGCGATGCGCTTTTGCCACTCGGCGGGGCCGGTGGTGTGGGCACTGGTGCCGCCCGCGTCCACCGCCACCGTGACAGGCATGTCGACCACGTCGAATTCGTAGATGGCTTCCATGCCCATGTCGGCAAAGCCCACGACCTTGGCGTGTTTGATGGCCTTAGACACCAGGTAGGCCGCGCCGCCCACAGCCATCAGGTAAGCGCTCTTGTGCTTCTTGATGGCTTCGATGGCGACCGGGCCGCGCTCGGCCTTGCCGATCATGGCGATCAGACCCGTCTGGCCCAACATCATTTCGGTGAAGCCGTCCATGCGGGTGGATGTGGTGGGGCCTGCAGGGCCCACGGCCTCGTCGCCCACCGGGTCCACGGGGCCGACGTAATAGATCACGCGGTTTTTGAAGTCCACTGGCAGCTTCTCGCCCTTGGCCAGCATGTCCTGGATGCGCTTGTGCGCCGCATCGCGGCCAGTGAGCATCTTGCCGTTGAGCAAGAGCGTTTGGCCAGGTTTCCAGGCGGCGACCTGCTCGGGCGTGAGGGTGTTGAGGTCCACGCGCTGGCTTTTCTCGGTGTCGGCTGTCCAGCCCACGTTGGGCCACAGGTCGAGCGAGGGGGCTTCGAGGTAGCTGGGGCCGGAGCCGTCGAGCACAAAGTGCGCATGGCGCGTGGCGGCGCAGTTGGGGATCATGGCCACGGGCTTGCTGGCCGCGTGGGTGGGGTACATCTTGATCTTGATGTCCAGCACCGTGGTCAGACCGCCCAGGCCTTGTGCGCCAATGCCCAGAGCGTTGACCTTGTGGTACAGCTCCAGACGCATTTCTTCGACCTGGTCGAGCTTCTCGCCCTTGCTCGATTTTTCGAGCAACTGGTACATGTCCAGGTCGTCCATCAGGCTTTCTTTGGCCAAGAGCACGGCTTTTTCGGCGGTGCCGCCGATGCCGATGCCCAGCATGCCGGGTGGGCACCAGCCCGCGCCCATGGTGGGTACCGTCTTGAGCACCCAGTCAACGATGCTGTCGCCGGGGTTGAGCATGATCAGCTTGGACTTGTTTTCGCTGCCACCACCTTTGGCCGCCACGGTCACATGCACATGGTGGCCGGGCACGATCTTGGTGAAGATCACGGCGGGCGTGTTGTCCTTGGTGTTTTTGCGGTTGAAGTGCGGATCAGAAACCACCGACGCACGCAGCATGTTGTCGGGGTGGTTGTAGCCACGGCGCACGCCTTCGTTGACCGCGTCTTCCAGGCTACCGGTGAAGCCGTCGAACTTCACATCCATGCCCACTTCAAGGAACACGTTGACTATCCCGGTGTCCTGGCAAATCGGACGGTGGCCGATGGCGCTCATCTTGCTGTTGGTCAGGATCTGCGCAATCGCGTCCTTGGCGGCGGGGCTTTGCTCACGCTCGTAAGCGCTGGCCAGGTGCGAGATGAAGTCGGCCGGGTGGTAGTAGCTGATGTACTGCAGGGCAGCAGCAACGGATTCGATGAGGTCGTCTTGTTTGATCAGTGTGGTCATGGTGGTGTGATCCCGTGAAAATCAAAAATCGGTCGTTGTAAGACGCATTTAGGCGCTCAATGGGCCTTGTCGTGGTGCGACATGAGGCGGTCGGCATAGGCAATCGCGATCGCGCTGAGCAAGAAGGCCATGTGGATGATGGTTTGCCACATCAGCACTTTTTCGTCGTAGTTGGCGGCGTTGATGAAGGTCTTGAGCAGGTGGATCGAGCTGATGCCGATGATGGCCGTACCCAGTTTGACCTTGAGCACCGAAGCATTCACATGGTCCAGCCATTCGGGCTGGTCGGGGTGGCCTTCCAGGTTGAGGCGAGAGACAAAGGTTTCGTAGCCACCCACAATGACCATGATCAGCAAGTTGGAGATCATGACCACATCGATCAGGGCCAAAACGACCAGCATGATCACGGTTTCGTTCAATGAGGTGATGGGGGCGTCGGTTTTGTAGCCAATGCTGGTGATCAGGGCCTGCAGGGCGGTTTGGCTGCCAAATGCCGCTTCCAGCAAATGCACCAATTCCACCCAAAAATGAAACACATAAACGGCTTGTGCAGCAATCAGGCCCAGATAGAGTGGCAATTGCAACCAACGGCTGGCGAAGATGAAACTGCTCAGCGGGCTCAAATTGTTTTTATTGGGCGGTGTGGGTTTGGACATGGTTTTCCAGGGTGGGAGATCGGTGACTTCGGGCAAACCCGAATTTTAGGGCTTAGATGGATGCTTCCCGCTGAAACTTGTGCAAGACTCGCGTCAGTCAGTGCTTTGTAAGAGCAAAAGCCGACATTCGCACCAGTTTTGAAAAAGCCCCTGTCCTTGAGGAGACAAACCTGATGAGTTCCAACATTTACCAACCC